>NZ_DAOLKE010000034.1:0-18785 GCF_035331805.1 Plasticicumulans sp.
GTCGGGACTGTTCAGCGTCGGCGGCGGCATCGCCGCGGTGCCGCTGCTGACCGGGCTGTTCGGCACGCGTCAGGCGGTTGCGCAAGGCCTGGCGCTGGCGCTGGTCACGCCCGGCTCGGCCGCGGCGCTGTTCGCCTATGCCCGTGCCGGCGCCGTCGACTGGCCGCTCGGGCTGGCGCTGGCCTTCGGCGGTGTGCTGAGCGTGTCGGCCGGGGTTGCATTCGCGCACCGGCTGCCGGAGCGGCGGCTGCGTGCGCTGTTCGCGCTCGGCATCGTCGCGACCGCCGGCGCGATGCTCGCATCGGCCTGAAGCGGTCGTTCAGTCGAGTGCTGCCGCTGCGCCGCGCAGCGCCGCATCGGGGGCATGGATCACGAAGCACGGGATCGGCTGCAGATAGGTCGTGAACCGGCCGCGATGCTCGAAGCGCGCCCGGAACGGCGAGGCGGCGAAGAACTCCGGGAAGCGCGGCACGATGCCGCCGCCGATGTAGACGCCGCCGCGCGCGCCGAGCGTCAGCGCCAGATTGCCGGCCGCGGTGCCGAGCATGGCGCAGAACACCGTCAGCACCCGCCGGCACAGCGCGCAGTCGCCGCTGGTGCCGCGCTGCACGATCTCGGGCGCCGCCATCGCCTCGGCCGGCAGGCCGTCGATCTCGGCGAGCGCCTGATGCAGGTTCGGCAGGCCGAGCGCGCCGGAGACCAGCCGCTCGACCGACACGTGCGGGTGGCGGGCGAGCGCCCAGCGCAGGATTTCAAGCTCCAGCGCATCGGCCGGGCTGAAGCTCACGTGCCCGCCCTCGCCCTCGATCGCGCGCCAGCCGCCGTGCCCGTCCGGCAGCAGCCCGGACACCCCGAGCCCGGTGCCGGGGCCGATCAGCCCGATCGCCGTGCCCGCGACCGGCACCGTGCCGCCGACCTGCTGCAGCGCCTCACCGGCGAGCAGCGGCAGCGACAGCGCCAGCGCCTTGAAGTCGTTGAGCAGTTCGAGCCGCTCAAGACCGAGCGCCGTGCGCGTCGCCTCGCGCGAGAAGCGCCAGGCATTGTTGGTCATCTCGACGCGATCGCCGGTGACCGGATTGGCGATCGCCACCGCCGCCCGCTGCGGTCGCGGCCCGCCGGCGTGCCGCAGATAGGCGTCGGCCGCCCCGGCGAGATCGGCGTAGGCCGAGGTCGCGAGCACCTGCACGGCGCGCGGCGTGCTGCCCGGGCCGTCGCTGAGCGCGAAACGGGCATTGGTGCCGCCGATGTCGGCGATCAGGTCGGGCGTGCGGTCGGAAGCGCTCGAAGACATGGGCAACGGACTCGGCAGCGGGGAGGGAAGAAAGGAAGGGGAGGAGCGAAGGGATTGCCGGATACCGACGCCCTGCGGGCGCCGGTGTTCCGCGTCCGGCGTTCAGCCGGCCGCTGCCAGCAGCCCGCGCTCGGCGAGCACGCGCTCGACGGTATCGACGATGGCCTGGGTCTGGGCGTCGATCTCGAGGTTCACGAGTGCGCCGACCTGCAGTTCGCCGTAGGTGGTGGCGCGCAGGGTTTCCGGAATCAGCCAGACATCGAAGGTGTCGCCCTCGACGCGGCCGATGGTCAGGCTGCAGCCGTTCAGCGCCACGAAACCCTTCGGCAGCAGGTACTTCATCAGCGCCGCCGGCGCCCGGAACACGACTTCGTGATTGTTCTCGGGCCGCTCGATGCGAATGATTTCGGCGAGTGCATGCACATGGCCCGACAGCACGTGGCCGCCGATCTCGTCGCCGTGGCGCGCCGCGCGCTCGACGTTGACGCGATCCCCGACCGCGAGCCGGCCGAGGTTGGTCACGCGCAGCGTCTCCAGCATCGCATCGAAATGCACGAGCCGGCCCTCGAAGCCGGTGATGGTCAGGCAGGTGCCGTTGACCGCGACGCTGGAGCCGATCGCAAGCCCGGTGCACAGCCGCTCGGGCAGCTCCAGCGTCAGGGTGACGAGTTGCGGACGCTCGACGAGCGCGACGACGGGCACGGCGGCCTGGACGATGCCGGTGAACATGGCGATACCTCCGGAGGACGGGGCGGGCGGTGCTGCGGACCCGTGC
Source organism: Plasticicumulans sp. (assembly GCF_035331805.1). Classification (NCBI taxonomy): domain Bacteria; kingdom Pseudomonadati; phylum Pseudomonadota; class Gammaproteobacteria; family Candidatus Competibacteraceae; genus Plasticicumulans; species Plasticicumulans sp. The sequence goes on from NZ_DAOLKE010000034.1 coordinate 2,067, forward strand.
GTGCCGGTCGCACGGGGGCGCTGCACCGCAACAGGAAGCGGGTCCTGCGGATGGTAACGCGGGCGGGGTGTCGGCAGCCGCTGCCGATGAGGCCCGGAGCAGACGTTCAGCCGTTGCTGACCTTCCCGCCCGGCGCCCCGGCATCCAGGCTGCGCACCGGCGGCAGCGTGCGGTCCGGACCACCGGTCGGCACCGGTGGCGGCGCAACGCCGGCGAGCAGGCCGGCGACGGCGAGGGCGTCGCGGATCATGTCCATGGCCTTGTCGAGCACGCGGCGGCGGCCGAACACGCTCCAGGCGCTGTTCAGCGCCAGGCGCCCGAGGACGGATCTGACGTTCTCCTTCAGCAGCGCCCCGACCACGGCATCGGCGCGGGTCTTCAGGCCGCCCTGCACCGGTTGCAGCTCGGATTCGCGGATCTGCGGCCACGGCAGGCCGAACGGAGCCTGCGGCTGGAAGCCGTCGATCGCCGCACCGGCGGCGCTGCCGAACAGCGGCAGGATCGGGACCAGCTGCACCGGTTTCTGATCGTAGCGGTCCTCAAAACCGTACAGGCGGTCGTATTCGGACCCGGCGCCGGCCGTGCCGCCGAACAGCGGGTTGTCGCCGGCGAGCACGAAGTGCCGGCGCAGGAACTGCTGGCAGTTCAGGCGCCCGAGCAGGTAGTCGTGGGCGCGGAAGGCGCGGTTCAGGAAGCCGCCGAAGCCGCCGAGCGTGCCGCACGCGATCGGTGTGCCGGGCAGCTGCACGCGCCTGCCGTCGGCTGCGTAGCGCACCGGCGTGATCAGGAAGCGGCTGTAGACATCCGGATGATCGGCGAGCATCAGCTCGGGCAGCTTGAAGCGCATCTGCTGGATCGCGGCGCTGAGCAGGTGCTTGATCGCCGGGATCAGCTTCAGGCCCTCGGGCACCTGGTAGTCCTCGGTGAACACCGGCGGGCACGGGAACGGGTCGATCATCAGCACCGCGCAGTCGGCCTCGTGCGGGCTGCGCGGGTTGTGTTCGCGGCCATGGTCTTCGGCGAGCGTGCGCCGGCCGATCTCGAAGGGCTCGTTGTCGATGGTGCCGCCATCGACGTTGACGTAGTCGTAGGCGCGCGTGCAGACCGTGGCCGGCAGCGCGGTCGGGATTCTGGCCTGTACGGTGCAGCGGGCAATGACATCGGGTCGGGCCGCATGGAACTCGGGCAGCGTCCACAGCCGCTGGTTGTAGATCTCGGCCTGCGTGCGCTTGAGCGCCCGCGGCGCGAGGCCGACCGGGAAGGCGCCGCTCGCGAGCGCGGCCTGGCCGAGCTGGCCCCAGCCGCCGCCGGTGCCGTTCTGGCGGCCGAGCACGATGGTCTCGCCGTCCTCGCTGGCCGTGCTGCCGGGGTCGAGCCGGAAGCGGATGCTGTCGGCGTGCAGCGTCATGCCGTAGACCGCCTGCGCGGCGTCGCCGCGGAAATCGATGCCGTAGGGCACGCCGCGCTGGTTGTTGAGCGTGAAGTACAGATCGAGCGGCTGGCTGACGAAGGCCGGCAGCGACGCAGCCCCTGCGGCCCAGTCGACGGCGAGCGCCTGCGCGGCGATGCGATCGAGCGCGGTCGAATCGAGCAGCGAACTGAGCGGCCCCTGCCTGAGGTCGGCGGTGCCGAGCAGGCCGGAAATGTCGACGCGCTCGACCCAGGCGTCGAACAGCGGGTTGCTGGCGCCGGCTGCCGGGTGCTGCGTGCGCACCGGCGTCACGCCCGGGCGCAGCGTCGAGGCGAAGATCGCGCCGACGATGGCGCCGGCCGAAGCGCCGCTGATCACGCGGATGCGCACGCGCCAGGGATACCTGCCCGGCTGCCTGGCCTTTTCGGCCTCGAAGGCGGTCAGCGCCTCGACCAGGAAATCCAGCACCCCGGCCGTGTAGGCGCCGGCCGACACCGCGCCGGCCATGGTCAGCGCGATGTCGAAAACCGGCTCATTGTTGTTGTCGCCCATGTTCCGTCCTCCCGCGGTGCGTGCCCCCGTGGCACGTGCGGTCAGGACATAGCAGAGGCGTGCAACACCTGGCGCAATGCGCAGGTGAACATCCGGAAAGGATGCCGGCGGGCGCCCGGGCGGATGGCGGCGGGCTGAAACGGCACCGGCCCGTCCGGGGAGGGGCCGGTGAGGGCGCCGGGGTGCATCAGTCGCCGGATTCGGCGGCGCGCCGGGCGTCTTCCTCCATCTTCCTGCGCAGGCTCAGCGGGCGCATGTCGGTCCAGACCTGCTCGATGTGGGCAAGGCAGGTCTGCTTGTTGCCCTGCGTGCCTTCATGCGTCCAGCCCAGGGGCAGCTCCCGGTCGGCGGGCCAGATCGAGTACTGCTCCTCGTGGTTGACGACCACGGCATAGAGGGTGGTGTCTTCCTGTTCATCGTAACTGCTCATCGTCGGACTCCCGTGCCGGTTCACCGCCGGGTTTGCGGTGCTCCGGGAGTCTGTCGGCAAGCAGCCGCCGCTGCCGGCAAGCGCGGCTTTCGTGACGGAGCCTGCAGTTTCAGTTCGTCAGGGAGTCGCGGCCGGTGTGGGCAGGGCGGGAACGACGCCGGCCGGCCGGCAGTGCAGGGGGCTGTACGTCATCGGCTGCCGGTACGTCATCCCCGCCTGCATCCGGGGCGGCTGCGAAAACCGCGGGAGCGGCGTGCGCCTGCACGCAGGCCATGCATTCCGAGCGCGTGCCTTCGGTGCCTTCGAGCCGCCAGCCCGGCGGCGGACAGCGTTCGGCGCGACAGAGTGAATATTCGCCGTTGCTGCCGATCATCACGGCATAGCGGATCGCGGTATCGACGACGACGCCCATGGCTGTCCTCCTGCAGGCCGGGTCCGGATGCGCGGGGTTGCGACCGGTACCTGCTGGCCTTTTGCCAGCAAATGATGCACTGCGGCAAGCCCGGATTTTGTGCGGGAATCCGGGCAGGAGTTCCCCGGAAATTCCACGCAGGCCGTGCTTGCCGGCCTCAGCAGGCCGCGGCGGCGGCGGCCAGTGCCAGCAGCCCGTCGGTCTGCGCGACGATCGCCGCGTGCACGGACGGATCGAGCTTCTTCAGCCAGCGCCGCGGCAGGCGGCTGGCGCCGCAGCGGGCGCCGGCGAGCTGGCCGACGATCGCGCCGGTGGTGTCGGCATCGCCGCCGCGGTTGACGGTGCGGATCAGGCAGGCCTCGAAGTCCTCCTCGGCGAAGAAGGCATCGAACACCGTCTGCACGGTATCGACGATGTAGCCGCCGGCCTGGCCCGGATAGGGCTCGAAGCGGAACTGCCGGTGCGACGCGATCAGCGTGTCGGCCTGGAGGCGGCAGTCGGCGGTCGTGCCGCCGAGCATCAGCGTCTGTGTCATCTGCCCGAGCGTGACGGTGGCGGCGTCGGAGAGCGGGTTGTGATGCGTGAAGCGCGCCTGTTCCAGCGAACGCTTGACCAGCGCCCTCGGGTGGCCGAGCGTGACGATGGTGACCGGCACGTTGCGCATCGCCGCACCGTTGCCGGCGTCGGCGCTCTCCGGAGTCAGCAGCGAGCCGTCCTTCAGGTAGCGCCGGATGCCGCGCCGGCAGGTGTTGCCGACATCGGCCGGCTTGCTGCGCAGCCACTCGGCCCAGGCTTCGGCGATCGCCGTCAGCTGCCAGCCGCCGGACTCGATCAGCGCCAGCCCGAGCGCCATCGACATCTGCGTGTCGTCGGTGACGGCGCCGGCCCTGAGCTTCAGCCAGCCGCCGCCCTTGATCTCGTCGTGCCGGCCGTGCTGCGCGGCGATTTCGCGCGCGGTCAGGAATTCCACGGTTGCACCGAGCGCATCGCCGAGCGCCAGGCCGAGGTAGGCGCCCAGGGCGCGGTCGCGAACGTCACTGTCGTACATCGCAGGGCTCCGGGCATGCGGCATCAGAGCCAGCTGGTGCGCACGCGGTAGTCGCCGCCGATGACGAGGTACTCGCCCTCGCCCTTGAGCATGTGCTTCGGCAGCAGGTCGTTGAAGAACAGGATCTTGGTCAGCGGCACCTCGGCTTCGAGGATGCAGTCGCCGAACTCGCCGGCGCGGTCGCGATCGGCGCTGAAGGAACTGAGGTTGTTCAGGCGCAGCTGCGCCGTGCGCTTGTCGATGCGCTGCACCAGCGGGTGCTCGGTGAGATCGTTGACGCCGCGGTACAGCCGCAGGTGCCGGGCCGGGGGCGGCAGCAGCGGGAAATGTTCGAGCCGCCACTGGCAGAAGCTGTACAGCAGGTCGAGCTGCGCGTGCACCGCGTTGTTGTGGAAGCGCGGCGCCATCTTCTCCTCGACATAGGCGATCCACTGCGGGCTGGAGAAGCGCGTCAGCGCCGCCTTGTGCCAGGTCGGGAACAGGCCGAAGCGGCTCTCGACCCAGCCCTTGAGCACCGCACCCTCGGGGTTGCTGGCGTCGAAGGCCCAGCCCTTGAGCAGGCGCAGGTAGCTCGCGCGAAAGCGCCGGCAGGCGCCGCAGGCCGGTTCGTCCGGGCGGGCGAGGCCGAACACCACGTCCATGTAGTCCTGGAAGATCTGCCCGGCCGAGCGCGCGTCCGGGCATTCGGCGAGCTTCGAGTACAGCGCCCGGTTGGTCTCGCGCACGGCCGGGATCACCAGCGGCACCGGGGCGTCGTTGTACGCAAGGCTCGCGATCACCGCCGCCGGCACGCCGACCAGCGGCGTGCTGTGGCCGATGCGCGACAACGGTGTCGGTTCGGGGGTGTGCGGCGTGTTTTCGGTGCCGGTCCGGGTCAGGCTCATCAGGCAACTCCTCCTCGTTCCTCGTTCCTGCTCGTTCTTGTCGTGGTCCCGGCGCCTGCGCTGCGGCCGGCATCGCCGGTCCTGTCACGGACCCGGCCGCTGCCGGGCTGCGCCCTGCCGGTTTTCGTGTCGGCTGTCTGTCGGCTGTCGTGTCGGTGTTCATGTCGGCATTCATGTCGGCTTTGTCGTGCCGGCTGCCGCCGGCTGCAGCCCAAAGCCGACAAATCGCCGATCCGGGAAACCGTGAGCAATCCACATGCCGGAGCACGCGCGCGCGTACGCGCGTGCGATCGGCTAATTCAGGGCATCGGCCGGGATTGATCCAGATCAATTCATTGCCGGTCATTCAGGAAACGGGACGGGTAGCCGGCGGCCTGCACGCGGTCTGTCGGCATTCGGCCGAATGTCCGGATTTGTCGGAGAGGACACACGGTGCGACAGTCATGCAGCCTTGTGTCCGGAGTCTTTTTATCCATTTTCAATCAATGACTTGTATTATTTTATCGAGTTTGGCACGCCGGTTGCTCATTAGCTCGTGGGGAGCAGCAAGGTCCCGATGGTTAACAAAATCCTGAAACCTGATCTCGAAGGAAGACGGCAAATGAGCACGCTTAGGCAGATTGCCTTCTACGGCAAGGGTGGAATCGGCAAGTCCACCACCTCCCAGAACACCCTCGCCGCGCTCGCGGAAATGGGTCAGAAGATCCTGATCGTCGGCTGCGACCCGAAGGCTGACTCCACCCGCCTGATCCTGCACGCAAAGGCCCAGGACACGGTGCTCTCGCTCGCCGCCGAAGCCGGCAGCGTCGAGGATCTGGAAATCGAAGACGTCATGAAGATCGGTTTCCGCGACATCCGCTGCGTCGAGTCGGGTGGTCCGGAGCCGGGCGTCGGCTGCGCCGGTCGCGGTGTCATCACCTCGATCAACTTCCTGGAAGAGAACGGCGCGTATGACGGCGTTGATTACGTCTCCTACGACGTGCTCGGCGACGTGGTCTGCGGCGGTTTCGCGATGCCCATCCGCGAGAACAAGGCCCAGGAAATCTACATCGTCATGTCCGGCGAAATGATGGCCATGTACGCGGCCAACAACATTTCCAAGGGCATCCTGAAGTACGCGTCCTCGGGCGGCGTGCGCCTCGGCGGCCTGATCTGCAACGAGCGCAAGACCGACAAGGAACTGGAACTGGCCGAAGCGCTGGCCGGCAAGCTCGGCACCAAGCTCATTCACTTCGTGCCGCGTGACAACGTCGTGCAGCACGCCGAGCTGCGTCGCATGACCGTCATCGAATACGACCCGAACTGCAAGCAGGCCGGCGAGTATCGTCAGCTGGCGGAAAAGGTTCACAACAACGCCGGCAAGGGCGTCATTCCGACCCCGATCACGATGGACGAACTCGAAGACATGCTCATGGAGTTCGGCATCATGACGAAGGAAGACGAGTCCATCGTCGGCAAGGCGGCGTCGGCGGCCTGATCGGCGCCGCGAGCCCTCCCTCCGAAAATGCGGGGGAGGGCCGGGACGGGGGTAAACCACACGCGGCGGCATCCCGTTCCGTCCCGCCCATCGGCGAATGGGTTTGCCGCATCGTAAACAGGATTCCGATTCTGGGAGGGCCAGATGAGCTCGACGGCTGAAGACATCAAGGCGCGCAACAAGGCGCTGATCGCGGAAGTTCTCGAAGTTTATCCCGAGAAGGCGAAGAAGAAGCGCCAGAAGCATCTGAACGCGTATGAAGGCGGCAAGCCGGATTGCGGCGTCAAGTCCAACATCAAGTCGCTGCCCGGTGTCATGACCATCCGTGGTTGCGCGTACGCCGGTTCCAAGGGCGTGGTGTGGGGTCCGATCAAGGACATGGTCCACATCTCGCACGGTCCGGTCGGCTGCGGCCAGTACTCCTGGGCCTCGCGCCGTAACTACTTCATCGGCACGACCGGCATCGATTCCTTCGGCACGATGCAGTTCACGTCCGATTTCCAGGAAAAGGACATCGTCTTCGGCGGTGACAAGAAGCTCGAAAAGATCATCGACGAGATTCAGGTCCTGTTCCCGCTGAACAAGGGCATCTCGATCCAGTCCGAATGCCCGATCGGCCTGATCGGCGACGACATCGAAGCCGTCGCGAAGAAGAAGTCCAAGGAATACGAAGGCAAGACCATCGTTCCGGTGCGTTGCGAGGGCTTCCGCGGCGTTTCGCAGTCGCTCGGCCACCACATCGCCAACGACGCGATCCGTGACTGGGTGTTCGACAAGTCCACCGGCGAGATCGAAGGCTTCGTGCCGACGCCGTACGACGTGACGATCATCGGCGACTACAACATCGGCGGCGACGCCTGGTCCTCGCGCATCCTGCTCGAAGAGATGGGCCTGCGCGTGATCGCCCAGTGGTCCGGTGACGGCACGCTGGCCGAGCTCGAGAAGACCCCGAAGGCGAAGCTGAACCTCATCCACTGCTACCGCTCGATGAATTACATCTCGCGGCACATGGAAGAGAAGTACAACATTCCCTGGCTCGAATACAACTTCTTCGGCCCGACCAAGATCGAGGAATCGCTGCGTGCCATCGCCGCGCATTTCGACGACACGATCAAGGCCAATGCCGAGCGCGTGATCGCCAAGTACAAGGCCCTGACGGATGCCGTCATCGCCAAGTACCGGCCGCGCCTCGAAGGCAAGAAGGTCATGCTGTTCGTCGGCGGCCTGCGCCCGCGTCACGTGATCGGTGCCTACGAAGATCTGGGCATGGAAGTGGTCGGCACGGGTTATGAGTTCGCCCACAACGACGACTACCAGCGCACCACGCATTACGTGAAGGACGGCACGCTGATTTACGACGACGTCACCGGCTTCGAGTTCGAGAAGTTCGTCGAGAAGGTCCAGCCCGACCTGGTCGGTTCCGGCATCAAGGAAAAGTACGTGTTCCAGAAGATGGGCGTGCCGTTCCGTCAGATGCACTCCTGGGACTACTCCGGTCCGTATCACGGCTACGACGGCTTCGCCATCTTCGCCCGTGACATGGACATGGCGATCAACTCGCCGGTCTGGGGCCTGACCAAGGCGCCGTGGAAGAAGTGATTAGCGTGCGGGGCGGCAAGCCGACATACGCCCCGCCTTTACCCGAATTCATGTGATTTTGGAGACAGGCCATGAGCCAGAACGCTGAAAAGGTGCTGGACCACTTCAAGCTGTTCCGCGAGCCGGAATATGTGGAGATGTTCGAGTCCAAGAAGAAGAACTTCGAGGACGCGGTGCCGGCGGAAGAACTTGAGCGCGTCCGCGAGTGGGCGAAGAGCTGGGAATACCGCGAAAAGAATTTCGCCCGCGAAGCCCTGACGGTGAATCCGGCCAAGGCCTGTCAGCCGCTCGGTGCGGTGTTCGCCGCGGTCGGCTTCGAGAGCACGCTGCCGTTCGTGCACGGTTCGCAGGGTTGCGTTGCGTACTACCGCTCGCACTTCAGCCGTCACTTCAAGGAGCCGACCAGCTGCGTCTCCTCGTCGATGACCGAAGACGCCGCGGTGTTCGGCGGCCTGCAGAACATGATCGACGGCCTCGCGAACAGCAACGCGATGTACAAGCCGAAGATGATCGCCGTGTCGACCACTTGCATGGCGGAAGTCATCGGTGACGACCTCAACGCCTTCATCAAGACCGCCAAGGAAAAGGGCTCGGTGCCGATGGACATGGATGTGCCGTATGCGCACACCCCGGCCTTCGTCGGCAGCCACGTGACCGGCTACGACAACTCGATGAAGGGCGTGCTGACGCACTTCTGGGATAACGCCGAGCGCACCCCGAACGAGTCGATCAACCTCATCAACGGTTTCGACGGCTACGTCGTCGGCAACATCCGCGAGCTCAAGCGCGTGCTCGGCCTGATGGGCGTGGACTACACGCTGATCGGTGACCAGAGCGACGTGTGGGATACGCCGACCGATGGCGAATTCCGCATGTACGACGGCGGCACCAAGATCGAGGACGTGAAGGCCGCGGTCAACGCCAAGGCCACGCTGTCGATGCAGGAATACTGCACCGAGAAGACGCTCGCCTACTGCGCCGACAAGGGCCAGCAGACGGTCGCGCTGAATCACCCGGTCGGCATCGCCGGCACCGATCGCCTGCTGATGGCGCTCTCCGAGCTGACCGGCAAGGAGATCCCGGCGGAGCTGCTGAAGGAGCGCGGCCGTCTGGTCGACGCGATCGCCGACTCGCAGGCGCACATCCACGGCAAGAGCTTCGCGATCTACGGCGATCCGGACCTCTGCTACGGCCTGACCGAGTTCCTGCTCGAACTCGGCGCCGAGCCGAAGCACGTGCTCTCGACCAACGGCAACAAGGCCTGGGCCGAGAAGATGCAGGCGCTGTTCAACAGCTCGCCGTTCGGCAAGGGCTGCGTCGCCTACGCCGGCAAGGACCTCTGGCACATGCGCTCGCTGCTGGCGACGGAGCCGGTCGACTTCCTGATCGGCAACACCTACGGCAAGTACCTGGAGCGTGACATCGGCACCCCGCTGATCCGCATCGGCTTCCCGGTGTTCGACCGTCACCACCACCACCGCTCGCCGATCTGGGGCTATCAGGGTGGCATGAACCTGCTCGTCAAGCTGCTCGACAAGATCTTCGACGAGATGGACAAGGACACCAACATCCCGTCCAAGACCGATTACAGCTTCGACATCATCCGCTGAGGCTGCCCGGACGCACCGCGCGTGCGTGAAACCCGCCCCGAGCCCGGGGCGGGCGGGGGAACCGGAGGCGCCGGCTCCGACCCCCACTCCCGGCGGCCCCCTGAGTGCGCTTTCTGCGGAGAGCCGGGGCCGCCTCTCTATTTCGGGCGGGTGCCGTTGCTGAAGGCCGGCGACCGTGAAGGCTTCCGTCGTTACATCTGGAGAATCAGGATCATGGCCAACGTTACGTTCAGTTCGCCGAGCATGAAGAAGGATGTCACCGTCTACGCGACGGCCGGCGACACGCAGACGCTGCTGGCGGTCGCCAAGCAGCACAAGATCCCGGTGCACTTCGAGTGCGAGAACGGCGAGTGCGGTTCCTGCGTCGTGCAGGTCACCGTGCTGACCGCCAACGCCCCGTACGCGATCGCGCTGACGGAGAAGGAAAAGGCGGTCCTGAAGCTCGCCGGCAAGATCACGCCGGAGCAGATCGACAACGCCGAGGTCAACGACGTGCCGCCGCCCTACCGCCTGGCCTGCCAGTTCATCGTGCGCAACGAGGACATCCTCGTGAAGTTCTGATTGCGGCCGGCACCCGGTGACGGGTGCTGCCAGGGAAGCGCCTCGACCCGCCGCCTGCACGGCGGGTCGGTTTTTTTCGGTTCCGTGACCGCCAGGCGACGGTCGTCCGTGCGGGCAGCGCCAACCTTACCGTTCTGTCATCAGCGTTTCATGCTGCGTTGCCACACTGCGCCGCCTTGTTTCGAACGGCAGAGCAGGAGGACAGCCGCCGTGAGCGCAGCCGACACCGCAACCGAACTATCGCTGGCGCTCTGGGCGCTGAAGCGGGCACTCGCGCGCCAGGATGCCCATGCCCAGCCCGACATCGACCGGCTGCGTGTCGATGCCGCCTACCGCGACACCATCGTCGCCGAAGCCGGACAAAGTCCGCACGAGGCCGTGCGCGAGGCTGCGGCGCGCGTGCGCGCCCTGATCAGCGCCGCCGTGCAGGAAGCGAGGCAGGACAAGGCCGCGCGCCGCGGTGCGCGCACGGCGCTGGTCGCCGGCATGGTGCTGGTGCTCGCGGCCGCCGGCGTGCTCGGCTGGCAGTGGCAGACGCTTCAGCCCCGGCAGGGGCGCACACCGGTTGTGGCGAGTGTCGTGCCGCAGCCGGCTGCAGTCGTGACTCCCGCAGCGATTCCGGCAGCCGTGACGGTGCCGAAGCCGGTGACGCAGGCGGCTGCGCCGCTCGCAGCGGAAGCGGCGAACACCCCGGTCCAGCTCCTGTCCCGGCCGGAGGACATCGCGCCGGCCGCGGCCGGGAGCGTACCGGCAGCCAGCGCCGCGCTCCCGGTGGTGCCGGTCGCAGCGCTGCCGGCAGCGGCTCCCGTGAAGCTGCGCATCCATGGCTCGAACACGATCGGGGCCGAACTCGCGCCGGCGCTGGTCGAGCGTTTCCTCGCCCGGCGCGGCGCGAGCGACGTGCGCCGCGTGCCGGGCACCCGGGCCGAGGAAATGCGCATCGAGGCGACGCTGCCCGGCAGCGAGGGGCGGATCGCGATCGAACTGGCCGCGCACGGCAGCGGCACGGCCTTCACCGACCTCGCCGATGGCCGGGCCGACGTCGGTGCCGCATCGCGGCCGGTCCGGGACGAGGAAATCCGGAAGCTCGCCGCGCTCGGGGATTTCTCGTCGCCGGCGGCCGAGCACGTCATCGGCCTCGACGGCGTCGCGATCATCGTCCATCCGGCCAATCCGCTGCGCTCGCTGAGCCGCGAGCAGGTCGCGAAGCTCTTCGCCGGCGAGATCCGCGACTGGGCCGAACTCGGCGGCAGGCCGGGTCCGGTGCACATCTATGCGCGGGACGAGCGTTCCGGCACCTGGGACACCTTCCAGTCGCTGGTGCTCGGCAAGGCCTACCCGCTCAGTCCCGAGGCACAGCGCTTCGAATCCAGCCCCGAGCTGTCGGATCGGGTCGCGACCGACGCCGGCGGCATCGGCTTCATCGGTCTGCCCTACGTGCGCATGGCGCGGGCGCTGGCGATCGGCGATGGCAATGCCGTGCCGAGCGCGCCGAGTCCGTTCACGGTCGCGACCGAGGATTACCCGCTGTCCCGCCGCCTGTTCTTCTATCTGGCGCCGACCGGCGACAACCGCATGGCCCGCGAACTGGTCGAGTTCGCGCTCGAGAACGACGGTCAGCAGGTGGTCGAGGCCCACGGCTTCATCTCGCAGCGCGTCGCCCCGCAGCGCGTCGCGCTGTCGCCGAACGCCCCGAAGGAGTACGAGTCACTGACGCGCGATGCGCTGCGCCTGTCGGTGAACTTCCGCTTCCGCCCCGGCAGCGGACTGCTCGACGGCAAGGCGCAGCGCGACCTGCGCCGGGTCACGGACTACCTCGCGCAGGCCGAGAACCGCAGCCGCCAGGTGCTGCTGTTCGGCTTCACCGATGCCCGTGGCAGTCCGGAGCAGAACCTCAGGCTGTCGCAGCAGCGCGCGCAGGAGATTGCCCGCGAACTGCAGGCCCGCGGCATCCAGACCCGGGTCGTGCGCGGCTTCGGACCGGCCAACCCGGTCGCGGCCGACGATTCGCCGAGCGGACAGGAGCGCAACCGCCGGGTCGAGATCTGGGTGATGTAGTGCTCAGGGCGCCGGGCGCAGCAGGCGCGGCGGTACACCGGCGCCGCGCTTGCCGTTGGCGAGGCGCACGTCGTATTCGAAGCCGCCGCGCCGGGCCGGACGCACGGCCTCGATGCGCGCCGGCAGCCAGTCGCTGAGGTATTTCGCTTCGACCGCCTGACCGACGCGGTACTCGGGCGCCGGTGCCGGTGCCGGGAAAAACGCATCGAAGCCGCCGCTTCCGTGGCCGCCGCCGTTGGCCGGCGGCGGTTCGCCGGTTCCGGCCCCGGGCTGCGGTGCCGGAACCGGCGCACGGCCGCCGGCCGAACCCGGCCTGGTGCCGGTGCGCGGGCAGAGCACCTCCCACTGCTGGGCAATGCCGAGTCCGCCGCTGGCGTTGTCCTGACCGACGATGCGGCCCTGCGCGTCGCGCCAGCGCGTGCGGCCGCGCCCGACATCGCTGCGCCAGACGCCGGCGAAGGTGTAGGTCTCGCCATCGACCGGCGTGATGCGCCCGGCCGTGCAGTCGGCCTCGGCACGCCAGATGCGCTTCGCATCGTCGCCGGCCATCTGTTCGGCCACGCAGGCGGCGACCGGCCGGCCGGGCTCCCAGTTTTCGCACCAGCCGGCGGCGGCCTCGCGCGTGATGCGCGCCTCGGCGACGGCGTGTGCGGTATCGAGCCCCTGCGTGCGGAACACGGTCGGATTCAGGCACTTCGCGCAGAGCGCCAGCCATGGTCCGGCGAAGGCCGGCAGGGCCGTGCCGGAAACGAGGACGAACAGGGCGAGGCAATGGCGGCTTCGGTATGACATGCGGCAGTGGCCCTCCCGGGGAGCGGTGGCGCATCCCTGCCGGATCGGACGATCAGCGCCGCTGCAGGAAGCGCAGCACCTCGGTGGCGAAGGCCTCGGCGCGCCAGGTGTTGGTCGCGGTCACGTGCGTCGCGTGCGGCAGCAGCCACAGCCCGCAGTCCGGGATGTGGTCGTACATCGCCAGCACGTCGTCCATCGGCACCAGCGGATCGCGGTCGCCGCAGACCACCAGCGTCGGGCAGCGCAGCTCGCGCAGCGTCTCGATCGTGTGGGCGTGATCGGAGGTGGCCGGGTCGAGGGCCTCCGAGACGCGCGTGATCACCTGCTCCCAGGCATCCGGGCCGCCCTGCGGCTGGTGGATGCGCGACAGCCAGCCGGCGAGGCCGACGCCGCGCCAGTAGGCGGCATCGGCCATCTCGCGCGTGCCGCCGTGCGTGTGCTCGTTCTTGTGGTAGCTGACGCGGTACAGCACCAGCTTCGCGACCCGCGCCGGGTGATGCACGGCCAGCCAGAGCGCGGTCGCACCGCCCATCGACGAGCCGACCAGATGCGCGCGCTCGATGCCGAGCGCATCGAGCGTGTCGAGCACGCCGCGGCCGCAGTCGCCGATCGACAGGTGCGCGGCGCGCATCGGGCTCGCGCCGTGACCGGGCAGGTCGGGGGCGATGGTGCGGTGGTGCTTCGCGAAGGCCGGCAGCTGCGGCTTCCATTCCTCGTGGCACATGCCGCCGCTGTGCAGCAGCACGAGTGCCTCGCCGCTGCCGGCTTCGATGTGATGCAGGGCTGGCATCGTTAGCGTCTCCGCGTCGCCGCAAGGACGGGCATTGTATGCTCTGCAGGCAGACGACTTTCCATCCTGAGGATCACCCGCCATGCGTACCGGATCGATCCGGGCCCTGAGCCCGCGCGGCTTCCATACCGTGCGTTACGTCGAGTGGGGCGAGGCCGACAACCCCGAAGTGCTGTTCTGCGTGCACGGCCTGACGCGCAACGGCCGCGATTTCGACCGTCTGGCGCGTGCGCTCGCGGCCGATTACCGCGTGATCTGTCCGGACGTGGTCGGGCGCGGTGCCAGTGACTGGCTCGCCAACAAGCTCGACTACGGCTACCCGCAGTACCTGACCGATCTGGTCGCGCTGATCGCGCGCAGCGGCGCCGAACAGGTCGACTGGCTCGGCACCTCGATGGGCGGGCTGATCGGCCTGATGCTGGCCGCGCAGCCGAATCACCCGATCCGCCGGCTGGTGCTGAACGACGTCGGTCCGCTGATCCCGAAGGAATCGCTCGAACGCATCGCCGCCTACGTCGGCGCGCCGCAGGTGTTCGACACGCGCGAGGACTTCGAACTGTACGCGCGCGCGATCTGGGCACCGTTCGGACTGACCAGCGACGGCGAATGGCAGGACCTGCTCGCGCACTCCGGCCGGCGCACCGGGGACGGGCGCTGGGCCTTCAACTACGACCCCGGCATCGCCGAGCCCTTCCGGCAGATGGCGATGGCCGACATCGACCTCTGGCCGCTGTGGGACCGCATCCGCTGCCCGACGCTGCTGCTGCGCGGCGAGACCTCCGACGTGCTGCCGCGCTCGGTCGCGCGCGAGATGACGACGCGCGGCCCGAAGGCGCGGCTGGTCGAGTTCCCGAACTGCGGCCACGCGCCGGCGCTGATGAATGCCGAGCAGATCGCCACCGTGCGCGACTGGCTCACGACGGCGGAGACGGCCTGATGCCCGGCAGCCCGGCCCCGGGGCCCGCGAAGGGGCGCGCTTGATCGAGCTGCTGCTGCGCATCGGCGGCATCGTCTTTCCGGTGTTCGCGATCGCGGCGGTCGGCGCGCTGTGGGGGCGCCGGCACCGGCCGGACATGAGCGTCGTCAACCGGCTCAATGTCGAGGTGTTCGCACCGGCGCTGGTGTTCTGGGCGCTGGCCGACAAGCCGCTCGACTTTGATCTGTATCGCGACCTCGCCATCGGCGGCATCGCGGTCGTGCTCGGTTCCGGGCTGCTGCTGTGGCCGTTCGTGCGCCTGGCCGGCATCGACGCGCGTACCTTCATTCCCCCGATGATGTTCAACAACAGCGGCAACATGGGCATCCCGCTGGCGCTGTTCGCGTTCGGCGAGACGGCGCTGCAGGCGGCGGTCGTGCTGTTCATCATCGAGATGGTGCTGCACTTCACGGTCGGCCTGTACATCCTCGATCACCGCACGCGACCGTGGCGGCTGCTGAAGATGCCGATGATCCAGGCGACGATCGCCGGGCTCGCCTGCAGCGCCTTCGGCCTGACGCTGCCGGCGCCGCTCGCCAACACCATCAAGCTGATGGGCCAGGTGTCGATCCCGCTGCTGCTGTTCGCACTCGGCGTGCGCCTGCTCGACGTGAACCTGCGCGACTGGAAGCTCGGCACGGCCGGGGCCTTCGCCGGACCGCTGGCCGGGGTCGCGAGCCTGTGGCTGGTGCTGCCGTGGCTGTCGCTCGACGAGGCGCAGTTCCCGCAGCTGCTGATCTTCGCGGCGCTGCCGCCGGCGGTGCTGAACGTGCTGGTGGCCGAGCAGTACCGCCAGGAGCCCGAGCGCGTCGCCTCGATCGTGCTGATCGGCAACCTCGGCAGCCTCGTGGTGCTGCCGGCCGCGCTATGGTTTGCATTGCCACACTGAAACGCAGTCCGGCGGCGAGTCCTGCCGTCCGGCCCCGTCCCCCCGCAGGAGGCTTCCGCCATGACCCAGCGACAGCACAACGTGCTCGGCGAACCACTGGCCGTCTGTTCGGTGCTGCCGATGACCGGCTTCACGCGCAACGGCTGCTGCGATGCCCATTCCGGTGACACCGGCAGCCACACCGTCTGCGTGCGCGTGACCGCCGAGTTCCTGCGCTTCTCGCGCGCATGCGGCAACGACCTGTCGACGCCGCTGCCGGCCTGGGGTTTTCCGGGCCTCAGGCCCGGCGACCGCTGGTGTCTGTGCGCCGCCCGCTGGCAGGAGGCGCTCGAAGCCGGCGTCGCGCCGCCGGTGCTGCTCGCCGCCACGCATGCGCGCGCGCTCGAACACGTGCGCCTCGACGACCTGCGCCGGCACGCGCTCGATCCGGCCTGAGCTGCCGGCAGGCATCATCCTGCACGGCCAGCACGCCGCCCCGTGCGGGGTCTCGCCGGCGTTCTGCCGATCCCGCAGAAGATCCTTCCGGTTCTTTTTGCCAGCCCGGCCAGTTCTCACAACATTGCCAATTTTGCCAACACGGAGTCGCAGCGCATGCACACGTCCCTGGTGCTCACGGTGATCGGCCCGGACCGGCCCGGTCTGGTCGAGGCGATCGCCGCCGTCATCGCCCGCCACGGCGCGAACTGGGAAGAAAGCCGCATGGCGCAGCTCGGCGGCCAGTTCGCCGGCATGCTGCGCGTGACCGCGCCCGAGGAAACGCAGGATGCCCTCGAGGATGCGCTCGCCGGACTCGGCAGCGTCGGCCTCAAGGTCACCGTCGCGCGCGCCGCCGGCGCCCAGGCGCAGGTGCCGAAGCTGCTGCACCTGAACCTGGTCGGTCAGGACCGCCCCGGCATCGTGCGCGAGATCGCCGAGGCGCTGGCCCGGCGCGGCGTGTCGATCGAGAGTCTCGAAACCCGCTGCGTCAGTGCCTCGATGTCCGGCGAGATGCTGTTCGAGGCCGAGGCCGTGCTCGCCGTGCCGCCGGCGCTCGCCGCCGACGAACTGCGCACGGCACTCGAAGCCCTGGCCAACGAACTGATGGTCGATCTCGATCTCGCCGAACCGGCCGGTGCCTGAGCCCGGATTGCCGGACTGCGCAAGTTTCTGAATCGCCGATCGATTCATGTCAGGCCGCTCTGGAGGGCAGGGCTGAAGATCAGGAGATTGCCGGTGTGCGCTCACCGCCGG
>NZ_DAOLKE010000035.1:0-10021 GCF_035331805.1 Plasticicumulans sp.
GCCTGTCATTGCTCGGCGGCGGCGGCGCGGACTGGTCGGCCGGATCGCCGGCGCTGCACCTGACGCTGTACGCCCCGGCGCCCGGCACCGCCGTGATCGATGCGCTCGTGCTGCCGCTGTGCGCGCACGCCGGCGCGCGCCGCGCGGGGCGCAATTCAACCGTGCCGGGGCGCGCCTGACCCGCTCTTGTGTCTTGACAGCCCGGATGGCGGTGGATCGGCCTCAGCGGCGCAGCGCCAGCCACACGTCGAGTTCGGCCAGCCGCTCGGGCGTGCCGATGTCGCGCCAGTCGCCCTGGTGCAGTTCGCCGCTGACCGCGTCCTCGGCCATCGCCGCGGTCAGCAGCGGCGCCAGCGGAAAGCGCCCCGGGCCGTGGCCGACGAACAGCCGCGGATCGATGACGCCGAGGCCGCAGTAGGTCAGGCGCGGATCGAGATCGTCGCGCACGCGGCCGTCGACGAGCGCGAAGTCGCCCTGCGGCTTGTACGGCGGGTTCGGTGCCAGCACGACGTGCGCGAGATCGCCGGGGGCGAGCGCCGTGCGCAGGGCGGCGAGCGGGTGCTCGCTCCAGATGTCGCCGTTGATCAGCAGGAACGGCGCCTCGCCGAGCAGGCCGAGCGCGTGCTGGATGCCGCCGCCGGTTTCCAGCGCGCCGGGCGGTTCCGGCGAATAGTCGATGCGCAGGCCGTAGCGGCTGCCGTCGCCGAGCCGCGGCGGGATCAGGTGGCCGAGGTGGCCGAGGTTGATGACGACCTCGGTGAAGCCCGCGCCGGCGAGCCGGTACAGATGATGCTCGATCAGCGAGCGCCCACCGGCTTCGAGCAGGGGCTTCGGCCAGAGGTCGGTCAGCGGCCGCATGCGTTCGCCGCGCCCGGCGGCGAGGATCATCGCGCGCATCAGGCGGTCTCCCCGGCCAGCGCCGGCACCACGCGCGCGTGCAGGAAGCGCCCGAGCCCGGCGAGTTCCGGATGGCGTGCGCAGGCGCCGAGCAGGTACTCGAACACGCGCGGGATGTCGGCGAGATAGCGGTGCTTGCCGTCGCGCCAGGCCAGCCGCGCGAAGATGCCGCAGACCTTGAGCTGGCGCTGCGCGCCCATCAGCTCGAAATCGCGCAGGAAGGCATCGGCACTCGCCCTCGCCAGCACACTGCCGGCGAGGCGCTGGCGGTAGGACTCGACCCAGCCGGCGACGCGCGCATCCGGCCAGTCGATGTAGGCATCGCGCAGCAGCGAGACGAGGTCGTAGGTGACGGCGCCGATCACGGCATCCTGGAAGTCGAGCACGCCGGGATCGTGCGGCGCGCAGACCATCAGGTTGCGCGAGTGATAGTCGCGATGCACCCAGACCTGCGGCTGCGCACGCGCCTTCTCCGACAGCAGCGCAAACGTCGTGTCGAGCAGCGCGTGCTCGGTGCCATCGAGCGTGAGTCCCAGATGCCGGACCAGGAACCAGTCGCGGAACAGGTTCATCTCGCGCAGCAGCAGGGCATCGTCATACGGCGGCAGCACGCCGCTCGCCGGATCGCCGCCGAGCGCGAGGCGTGCCAGCGCATCGAGCGCGTCGCCGTAGAGGCGGTCGGCGGTCGCATCACCGAGCTTGTCGAGATACTGCGTGTCGCCGAGATCACTGAGCAGCAGCAGGCCGGCGCCGATGTCGGCGGCGAGCACGCGCGGCACGTTCAGGCCGAGCTGCGCCAGCGCGCCGGCGATGCGCACGAACGGCCGGCAGTCCTCGTGCGCAGGCGGCGCGTCCATGACGATCGCCGAGCCGCCCGGCCAGCGCACACGGAAGTAGGCACGGAAGCTCGCATCGGCGGAGGCCGGTGCGATGTCGAGCACGCGGCCCGGCAGGGTCCGGCCGGCCCAGGCCCGGACGCGTTCCAGTCGATCGTTCACGTGGGGGGTTCCTCGGGCGCGTGGGGGAGCGCCGAAATTGAAGCTGCAAGGGGTTTCGTGCGATGGTTACGCGCTTCCAGAAGCAGCGTCCATGTCCGTGACCCAACGCTCCAACATCATAACAGCGCTCTGTCTGGCGCTGGCCGCCACCCCGGCGCTGGCGCAGTCCGGACCCGGCACCAAGCAGAAGACCGGCCCCGCCGCGACGCAGCCGCTGCGCATCGACGATGACGGCCGCGTGCTCGGCTGGGCGCTGTGCCCGGTCGATCCGCTCGCGAATCTGGTCACGAAGGACACCGGCGCCCCGGCCGAGGGCCCGACCACCTATACCGCCGACACCGCCGAGAGCAGCCCCGAGCAGGCGCGCCTCGCCGGCGACGTGCGCATCGCCCGCGGCGACCAGCGGCTCGCAGCCCCCGAGGTCGTGCTCGATCGCCAGAAGAACATCGTGCATGCGCCGAAGGGCGTGCAGGCCGGCACGCCGGCGCTCGGCGTAGAGGCCGGGACCGGCGACATGAATCTCGACACCGACACCGCCGACCTGCGCGACGCACGCTACTACCTGCCGCAGCGCAACGCCCAGGGTTCGGCCGGACGCGTCGTCGACCGCCGCCAGGACCAGAAGACCGATCTCGACGAAGCCACCTACTCGACCTGCCAGCGCGACGCCGAGGTCTGGCGCGTGCGTGCGACCGAGATGCACCTCGATCATGCCGCCGGCCGCGGCGAGGCCTGGCACGCGAAGATCGACATCGAAGGCGTGCCGGTGCTGTACCTGCCGTATCTGTCGTTCCCGCTGAACAACGACCGCCAGTCGGGTTTCCTCGCGCCGAAGCTCGGCTTTGACAGCACCAGCGGCCTCGACCTGGCCGTGCCGTACTACTGGAACATCGCGCCGAACTACGACGCGACCATCACGCCGCGCTACATCGCCGAGCGCGGCCTGCTGCTCGGCACCGAGTTCCGCTTCCTGACCGGTGACGCCAAGGGCATCACCAGCTTCGAGTTCCTGCCGAATGACCGGGACCGGGACGGCCGCGACCGCGGCTCCTTCCACTTCTTCGGCAGCGGCCATTACGGCCCGTTCTCGAGCACGCTGCTGTACGACTGGGCCTCGGACGACAACTACTTCCGCGATCTCGGCAACGGCCTCGACATCACCGACACCGATTACCTCGAACGCCGGCTCGACACCTACGTCGTCAACCCGTTCGGCAACCTGCTGATCCGCTTCCGCGGCTACCAGACGCTGAACGGCGAGGACTTCACCCGCCCGAAGCAGTACGCGCAGCTGCCGCAGGTGGCGTTCTGGAACACCTGGATCGTGCCGAACCAGGTGAGCTTCGAGCTGCACAGCGAGGCGACCCGCTTCACGCATCCGGACCAGGTCGAGGGCTCGCGCTTCTTCATCGAGCCGGCCCTCAGCCTGCCGCTGCAGACCACCTGGGGCTTCCTGACCCCGCGCCTGGCACTGAACGCCACCGCCTACCAGCTCGACTACCGCCGCGACCAGCCCGATGACTACCGCGACAGCCCGACGCGCGTCGCGCCGGTCGCGAGCCTCGACACCGGCCTGATCTTCGATCGGCCGCTGACGATCTCCGGCACCGGCTTCACGCAGACGCTGGAGCCGCGCCTGTACTACCTGCGCGTGCCCTACCGCCGCCAGACCGACATCCCGCTGTTCGACACGACCACGTACAGCGAGTCCTACGACTGGCTGTTCTACGACAACCGCTTCGCCGGCATCGACCGCCTCGGCGATGCCAACCAGCTGACCACGGCGATCAGCTCGCGGCTGCTCGGCGCCAGCGACGGCGTCGAGCGGCTGCGCGTGTCGGTCGGCCAGATCCAGTACTTCTCCGATCGCAAGGTGCAGCTCGGGGCCGACAGCCCGACGCTCACCAACAACTCCGATCTGGTGGCCGAAGCCACGCTGCGCCTGGACCAGAACTGGTACGCCCGCGCCGCCACGCTGTGGGACACCACCGAATCCGGCTCGCGGCGCACCGCCTACGACCTGCGCTACCACGACGCCGACGGCCGCATCCTGAACGTCGCCTACCGCTACGCCAACGGCGTGCCCGATCCGATCTCCGGCCAGACCAGCCTCGAACAGATCGACCTCGCCGGGCACTGGCCGATCAACCCGCGCTGGCGCGTGTTCGGCCGCTACAACTATTCGCTGCTGTACAGCCACACGACCGATACCTTCGCCGGCTTCGAGTACGGCGACTGCTGCTGGGCCGTGCGCCTGCTCGGCCGTCAGTACCGCGAGTATCCGCAGGATGAAGACCCGAAGAATGCCGTCATGCTCGAAATCGAGCTGAAGGGGCTGACCTCGGTCGGTGCAGGCATCGACCGCTTCCTCGACAAATCCATCATCGGCTACCAGCGTGCCGACTGAGCCGCCCGTACGGACCCGTCCACCCGCCATGAAACCGCTGCTGCTCGCCCTGACCCTGGCCCTGGCCCTGCCCACGACCGTCATCGCGCAGGAACTGCGCTTCGGACCGTCGACCCCTGCCGCCGGCGGTGCGGGCCGTGAACTCGATTCGGTGGCGGCCGTCGTCGATGACGACGTGATCACGCGCGCCGAACTCGATCAGGCGGTGCAGACCGCACTCGGCCAGCTGCGCGCGCGCGGCGGCCAGCTGCCGCCGATGGACGTGATCCGCAAGCAGGTGCTGGAGCGCCAGATCCTGCTGAAGCTGCAGGAGCGCGCCGCGGCGCGCAACGGCATCAGCGTCGATGACCTGACGCTGAATGCCGCGATCGCCACCGTCGCGCAGCGCAACGGCGTCAGCGTCGACGAGCTGCGCCGGCGCGTCGAGCGCGACGGCTTCAGCTTCGCGCGCTACCGCGAGGAAATCCGCCGCGAACTGGTGTCCTCGCGGCTGCGCCAGAAGGTCATCGACCCGGGCATCACCGTCTCCGATCAGGAGGTCGATCTCGCCCTCGGCATCGCCCCCGGTGCCGGCCCCGGTGCCGCTGCAGCCCCGGCGCGCGAGTACCGGCTCGCGCACATCCTCGTCGGCCTGCCCGAAGGCGCCGACGCCGCGCAGATCGAAGCCGCGCAGGCCAAGGCCGATGCGCTGGTCGCGGAACTGCGCAAGGGCGCCGACTTCGCACGCCTCGCGACCTCGGTGTCCGATGCCGGCGATGCGCTCAACGGCGGCGAGATCGGCTGGCGCTCGGCCGCGCAGCTGCCGCCGGCCTTCGCCGAGGCGATCGGCTCGATGTCGGCCGGGCAGGTGACGGCGCCGCTGCGCGGCACCAATGGCTTCGAGATCGTGCGCGTGATCGAGGTGCGCAACGCCGGCGAGGCAGCACCCGGGCAGATCGTGCAGACCGAGGTCCGCCACATCCTGCTGCGCGCCGCCCCCGGCGAGAGCGATGACGCCGTGCGCCAGCGCGCGCTGCGCCTGCGCGCCGGCCTCAACGACGCGGGCTTCGCCGCTGCGGCGCGCGCCCAGTCGCAGGACCCCGGCAGCGCCCCGAAGGGCGGCGAGCTCGGCTGGGTCAGCCCGGGCCAGCTGGTGCCGGAGTTCGAGCGGGCGATGGCGGCCCTGAAGCCCGGCGAGATCAGCCAGCCGGTCAAGACCTCGTTCGGCTGGCATCTGATCGAGGTCAAGAACCGCCGTCAGGTCGCCGGCAAGGTCGAGGACGCCCGCCGCATGCAGGCGCGCGAGGCCATCTACAAGCGCAAGATCGAAGAGGAATGGGATATCTGGCTGCGGCGGCTGCGCGACGAAGCCTACGTCGACATCCGCCTCTGACGCGCGCCGCCCCGGTCCGCGCCGCATGTCCGATTCCGTGCTGCCCCGCCTGATCGTCACCGCCGGCGAACCGGCCGGCATCGGGCCGGAACTCTGCGTGCGTCTGGCGCAGGCGCCGTGGCCGTGCGCGCTGGTGGTGGCCGGCAACCGCGAACTGCTCGCGCATCTGGCCGGCGTGCTCGGCCTGCCGCTCACCACCGTCGCCTGGGATCCGGCCGCTGCCCCCCGGCCGCACGAACCCGGCCGGCTGACGGTGCTCGACCTGCCGCTCGCAGCTGAAGTCATCCCCGGCCGGGCCGATCCGGCCAACGCCGCGCACGTGCTCGCGATGCTGGCGGCGGCCTGCGACGGCACCCGCGACGGACACTTCGATGCGCTGGTCACCGGCCCGGTGCACAAGGGCGTCATCAACGATGCCGGCACGCCGTTCAGCGGCCACACCGAATTCTTCGCCGAACGCCTCGGTGGCGCGCGGCCGGTGATGATGCTCGCTGCCGGCACGCTGCGCGTGGCGCTCGCGACCACGCACCTGCCGCTGCGCGCGGTGGCCGATGCGATCACGCGCGAAAGCCTCGCCGAAGTGCTGACGATCCTCGATCACGACCTGCGCACGCGCTTCGCGATCGCCGCGCCGCGCATCCTGGTCTGCGGCCTGAACCCGCACGCCGGCGAGGGCGGACATCTCGGGCGCGAGGAGCTCGACGTGATCGAACCCGTGCTCGCCGAGCTGCGCGCCGCCGGTCTCGATCTGTCCGGGCCGCTGCCGGCCGACACCTTGTTCCAGCCGCAGCGCCTCGCGCACGCCGACGCGGTGCTGGCGATGTATCACGATCAGGGCCTGCCGGTGCTGAAGTACGCGGGCTTCGGGCAGGCGGTCAACATCACGCTCGGCCTGCCGGTGATCCGCACCTCGGTCGATCACGGCACGGCCTTCGATCTGGCCGGCAGCGGTCGCGCCTCGGCCGCCAGCCTGCAGGCCGCACTCGCCTGCGCGCTCGATCTGGTCGAACGCCGCCGCCGCGCCGCCGGATCGCCGGCGTGAACGGACCGACCGGCGCGCATCAGGCGCGCAAGCGCTTCGGCCAGCACTTCCTGCACGATCCGCACGTGATCGCGCGCATCATCGCCGCGGTCGCGCCGCTGCCAGGCGAGCATCTGGTCGAGATCGGCCCCGGGCTCGGTGCGATCACCGTGCCGCTGCTGCGCGCCTGCGGGCAGTTGAGCGCGGTCGAACTCGATCGCGACGTGATCCCGCACCTGCGCGCCGCCACCGCCGGCCTCGGCAGGCTCGACATCCTCGAAGCCGATGCGCTGACGGTCGATTTCTCTGCACTGCGCCACGACCAGCGACCTCTGCGGCTGGTCGGAAACCTGCCATACAACATCTCGACGCCGCTGCTGTTTCACTTCCTCGAAGCCGCGGCGCACATCCGCGACATGCACTTCATGCTGCAGAAGGAAGTCGTCGAGCGCATGGCTGCCGGCCCCGGCGATGCCGACTACGGCCGGCTGTCGGTGATGCTGCAGGCGCGCCTGAAGGTCGTGCCGCTGTTCGAGATCGGCCCCGGTGCCTTCCGGCCGCCACCGAAGGTCGATTCGGCGATCGTGCGCCTCGTGCCGCTGCCCGAGCCGCGCGTGCCGGCGGCCCTGCAGGCGGCCTTCGCCGAGGTCGTGCGGCTGGCCTTCGCGCAGCGGCGCAAGCAGTTGCGCAACACGCTGAAGACCGTGCTCGCCGCGGACGCGATCGAGGCCGCCGGCGTCGATCCGGCCGCGCGCGCCGAAACGCTGGATCTGGCCGCCTACGTGCGTCTGGCCGAAGCCATACCTCCGCGCTGATCCGGCGGCGCGGTCCACCAGGGAGAACGATCATGAACAACATCGACGACCACCCGCTGCGCCGCCTCAACGCCGCCGGCCAGAGCCCGTGGTACGACAACATCCACCGCAGCATGCTCGAAGGCGGCGCCCTCGCCCGCCTGATCCGCGACGACGACCTGCGCGGCGTCACCTCGAACCCGGCGATCTTCGAGAAGGCCATCGCCGGCACCGACGAATACGACGATGCCATCCGCCAGGCCCTCGCCGCCCGCCCCGGCCTGCCGGCGCGCGAGCTGTTCTTCCTGCTCGCGCTCGATGACATCCGTGCCGCCGCCGACGTGCTGCTGCCGGTGCACCGCGCCACCGACGGCGTCGACGGCTTCGTCAGCATGGAGGTCTCGCCCGACCTGGCGCACGACACCGAGGCCACCATCCGCGAGGCGCACGAACTCGCCGCCAGCCTCGACCGGCCGAACGTCATGATCAAGGTGCCGGCCACGCGCGCCGGCATCCCGGCGATCGAGGAACTGATCGCCGACGGCATCCCCGTCAACGTCACGCTGCTGTTCGCGGTCGGGCGCTACGCCGAGGTCGCCGAAGCCTATCTGCGCGGGCTGGAGCGGCGGCTCGATCACGGCCAGCCGCTGGCGCGCATCGCCTCGGTCGCGAGCTTCTTCGTGTCGCGCGTCGATAGCGCGCTCGATCCGCTGCTCGCCACCCAGGCCCCGGCGCTGGCCGGCACGCTGGCGATCGCCAACGCCCGGCTGGCGCGCGCGCGCTTCCATGCGCTGTTCGACGGCCCGCGTTTCGCGCGGCTCGCCGCTGCCGGCGCCCGTCCGCAGCGCCTGCTGTGGGCGAGCACCGGCACCAAGAATCCGGCCTACAGCGACGTGCTCTACGTCGAGACCCTGATCGGCAGCGATACCGTCAACACCATGCCGCCGGCGACCTGGACGGCGTTCCGCGACCACGGCCGCGTCGCGGCCACGCTCGACACCGGCCTCGAAGCCGCCGAAGCCGCGGTCGCGCAACTCGCCGGACTCGGCATCGACCTTGCTACGGTCACCGAACGCCTCGAAGCCGAAGGCGTCGCCGCCTTCCTGAAATCCTTCGAGACCCTGCTGGCTGCGCTCGACGCCAAGGCGCGCGCCGTCGCCAGTGCCGCCTGACCCGCCCCGCCCGAGAGCCTCCCCCATGAAGCCGACCGACGCGCCCGCCCTGCACGACATCCGCATCTCGGTCGAGACCGAATACATCGCGGCGCAATCGGAACCGGCCCGCGACCGCTACGCCTTCGCCTACACCGTCACCATCGAGAACCGCGGCGGCCTGCCGGCGAAGCTGCTGACCCGGCACTGGATCATCACCGATGCCGGCGGACGCACGATCGAGGTGCGCGGCGACGGCGTGATCGGCGAACAGCCGTATCTGCGCCCCGGCGAAGGCTTCCGCTACACCAGCGGCACCGTCATCGACACCCCGGTCGGGCGCATGCACGGCAGCTATCACCTGATCGATGACGACGGCACCGAATTCGACGCGCCGATCCCGCCCTTCGTGCTGTCGATGCCGCGCACGCTGCACTGAAGCCGTGCACGGCCGATGAGCCTGCGCACGAGCTACACGCTGCTCGCGCCGATCTACGACCGCATGGTCGCAGCGGCCACGCAGGCGGCGCGGCGCGCGAGCCTCGCGCGCCTGCCGGCCGATGCCCGGCAGGTGCTGCTGGTCGGGGCCGGCACCGGGCTGGATTTCCCGCTGCTGCCGGCCGGTCCGCAGTACACGGCGATCGACCTGACCCCGGCGATGCTCGATCGCGCCCGCCAGCGCGCCGCGGCGCGGCCGGAACTCGCGATCGAACTGCGCAGCGGCGATGCGCTGGCGCTCGATTTCGCCGATGCGAGCTTCGATGCCGTGATCCTGCACCTGATCGTCGCCGTCGTGCCCGACGCCGCGCGCGCGCTCGCCGAATCCGCACGCGTGCTGCGCCCCGGCGGCCGCGTGCTGCTCTACGACAAGTTCCTGCGTCCCGGCCAGTCCGCCCCGCTGCGCCGGCTGCTCAGCCCGCTGCTCGGCCGCATCGCCAGCCGTACCGATGTCGTGCTCGAACATCACCTGCCACCGACGCTGCGCGTGCTCGAAGACGAAGCCTCGCTGGCCGGCGGCTGGTTCCGGCGCGTGTTGCTGGAACGGGTCTGATCGCGGCCCCAGGGCACGAAGGCGGGTTCCGGCGCAGGCCAGGCCGTGTGCAGGACATTGACCACCAGCGGACCGCGCCTGACCCGCCCTGCGTCCGGGCTGACAGCGTGCGGCCGATGCCCGCGTGCATGGGAATGTCTTGCGGCCGGGGCGCGCAGCCTTGCGAATGCCCCCCGAAAGCCTTTCACCCGCGGTGCAAAGGCGTCCACCTGCACACCAAAGCCTTTGACCCGCACTCCAAAGCCTTTGACCCGCACTCCAAAGCCTTTGACCCACACTCCAAAGCCTTTGACCCACACTCCAAAGCCTTTGACCCACACTCCAAAGCCT
>NZ_DAOLKE010000035.1:10121-18428 GCF_035331805.1 Plasticicumulans sp.
CGTGCATGGCTTGCCGGCCGATGCCGGCAGGTGCGGCTTGCCGGATCGTGCCGGCGGTGGCACAAGCCATCGCCGGCGCACGCCGCCGCTGCCCCCGCGCTTGCGGCCGTCCGCCCCGCGTACGGACGGCGACGCGCCGCGTGCGGGCCGCTATGTAATGAGTCTTGCGGATGTTCAGGCTGCGCTGTTCGACAGGAAGCCCCGAAGGAGTCCCCCCATGTCCACCCCGATCCCGCCCCTGCAGCAGGCGCTGCTCGCGCTGGTGCCCGCTGATGGTTCGTCGATCGGCAACACGGCCTTGCGCAAGGCGCTCGGTGTGCCGGAGGCCGACTACTGGGCGGCGCAGGCGGCGCTGGTGGCGGATGGCACGCTGCTGAAGGGTGCCGGGCGCGGAGGTTCGGTGCGTCGGGCGCAGATCGAGGCGCAGCCGGCGGTCGTGCCGGTGACGGAACCGGTGCCGGCAGCGGTCGCGGTGTCGCCGGCGCTCAGCGGGGACGAGGCTGCAGGCGAGGAGCAGATGCCGGCAGTCGCCGAAGCGTCGGGCGGCTTTGCACTGGAATCGCAGGTTGCTCCGCCGCCGTCGCCGGTGCAGTTGCCCTTGCGCACGACGGCCCCGAAGCCGTCGGCGCCGGTGGCGGCACGACCGGCGAAGGATGAGTCGGTGCAGGTGCTGTCATATCGCCACCTCGACCGGCGCGTGAACAATCCGGAAGTCGGCATGGTGACGCCGGCGACCGACCCCGAAACCGGCAAGCAGGTCTGGGCCTATTCGCAGCATCTGGACCCGGCGCTGCAGTTCGATCCGCAGCGCGCGCAGATCGAGGCGCTGATCGACGAGGCGCTGGCTTCGGGCGAGGCGGAAGTGATGCGGATGGCGCTGGAGGAGCTGAAGCGTTTGCAATCGCCGTATCTGCAATGGGCGGGCAAGGCCGAGCGCACGCAGTTCGAGGTCGATACCGTCAGCCTGCACGTTCACGAGCGCATCGACCCGGCGAGCATCCTCGCGGCGGTGCGCAAGGGCATGAAGGACGAAGGCAAGCCGAAAGCCCCCGGCCAGCGCCTGCAATACGGCCTGTTCGATGCGCCGTTCGAGAATCTGCCGCTGCGCGATGCCATCGATTTCTACCGCCACGAACGCGGCTGGGCGAACCGGCTGGTGGCCGGCGATTCGCTGCTGGTCATGAACAGCCTGCTGCAGAAGGAGAACATGGCCGGCCGGGTGCAGATGATCTACATCGACCCGCCTTACGGCATCAAATACGGCTCTAATTTCCAGCCGTTCGTCGGCAAGCGCGACGTGAAGGACCGTAACGATGCCGATCTGACGCAGGAACCGGAAATGATAAAGGCATTCCGGGATACCTGGGAATTAGGGATCCATTCGTATCTGACTTATCTGCGCGATCGTCTGCTGCTTGCCCACAAACTGCTGCACGAGTCGGGCAGTGTGTTTGTGCAGATTTCGGATGAGAACCTGCACCACGTAAGAGAAATCATGGATGATGTGTTTGAGGCAGAGAACTTCGTCAGTGTGATCGTAGTCCAGAAGACAGGTGGGCAAAGTGCGGAACTGTTAGCTAATATCGCCGACTACTGCATTTGGTACGCGAAGTCAAAGATATCTATAAAATACCGACAGATCTATCGCGAAAAAACCGCCGGGGAAGGTCATGGCTCCGGCGAACGTTACAACTTGACAGACAAATCAGGGCGCCATTTCCAATGGACAGCCCTTGTCTCGAATCGGCCACCTGGCTCTTTTCCTATCGAGTTTCAAGGAATTACCTGGAAACCAAGTGGTGGCTATTGGAAGACTGGAGAATTGGGATTTCCTCGACTCATCAAAGCTGGACGGGTAACCGGCGGTGCAAAGACACTTCGGTACAAACGTTTCTTGGATGACTTTCCTGCCTATCAAATATCAAATGTTTGGACTGACGTTGCCGGCAGCCCGGACAAAATGTATGTAGTGCAAACCGCCGCTGCTGTCATTCAACGCTGCCTTCTGATGACCACCGACCCCGGCGACCTCGTTCTCGACCCCACCTGCGGCAGCGGCACCACAGCCTATGTTGCCGAGAAATGGGGCCGGCGCTGGATCACCTGTGACACCTCGCGCGTCGCCGTCACGCTTGCCAAACAGCGACTGATGACGGCGAGCTACGACTATTACGAACTCAAATACCCGCAGGAAGGGCTGAAAGGCGGCTTCATCTACAAGACCGTGCCGCACGTCACGCTCAAATCCATCGCCAACAACCCCGACATCGACAGCATTCACGATCGCCTGCATCCGGCCATCACCCGCGCCCTCGCCCTGCTCAACGGCACCCTGAAAACCCATCCGCCGCGCGAACGCTTCAAGGTCAGCGAAGGCGGACGCAAGGGACAATGGCTCGATTTCGCCAAGGGTGACGGCTTCGAGGAATGGGAAGTGCCGTTCGATTACCCCGACGACTGGCCCGAAGCCGCCCGCGCCCCGTTCGATGCCTTCCACAGCGCCCGTCAGGCCATGCAAAGGCAAATGGACGACTCCATCGCCGCCCATGCCGAACAGGAAGTGCTCTACGATCAGCCCGCCATCTCGAAAACCCGCCTGCGCATCACCGGCCCGTTCACCGTCGAAGCCGTACCGTTCCCGAGCGTGCGCAGCCTCGACGATACCGGCAGCGGCCCCGCCGAAGCCGACGCCAGCATCGCCCGCACCGGCGAATCCGGACGCCAGCATCAGTGGCGCGACGAACTGCAGAAGACCGGCATCCGCGGCAAGGGCGGACAGATGCTCAAGTTCACCGATCTCGAAGCCCTGCCCTCGGATCAGGACATCCGCAATCTGCACGCCAGCGGCCATCTCGACAGTGGCGAGCGCGTCGTCGTCAGCTTCGGCCCCGAACACGCCGCCCTCGAACAACGCCAGGTCGAAAACGCCCTCGCCGAAGCCGGCCGCTTGTTCCCGCTGCCGAAAATGATCGTCTTCTGCGCCTTCGCCTTCGACCCCGAAGCCGCCAAGGACATCGACGCCCTGCGCGGCATCACCGCCCTGAAAGCGCAGATGAACACCGACCTGCTGACCGAAGACCTGAAGAAAGCCCGCGCCAGCAATCAGAGCTTCTGGCTGATGGGCCAGCCCGATGTCGAAGTCCGCCAGCGCCCCGACGGACTTTATGAAGTCGAAGTCCACGGCTTCGATTACTTCGATACCATCAAGGGCGAGCTGATTTCCGGCGGCAAGAACAAGATTGCCCTGTGGGCACTCGACCCGGATTACGACGAACGCTCCCTGTTCCCGCGTCAGGTATTCTTCCCGCTCGCCGGCAAGGGCGAAGGCTGGGAAAAACTGCGCAAGACCATCCGCGCCGAACTCGACGAATCCCGCCTCAGCCACTTCCACGGCACCATCAGCCTGCCGTTCGCAGCCGGCGACCATCGCCGGATCGCGGTGAAGATCGTCGATGACCGGGGGATTGAATCGTTGAAGGTGATGATGCTGGGGGCAAACTGAATGAATGCCACTGTCAACCCCAAGCCTCAACTGGACCTGGCTAGCTGGCAGTTTCAGGTCAGCAAATTAGGATGTCTGACTGCGGATGTCAGCGAGATTGAATTCAAGCCCCTCACTCTGGTATGCGGACAGAACAATACGGGCAAGACCTGGGTGCTTTATGCACTCTATGGATTCCTGGCCGACACCGGAATGTACAAACTGCCGGGCATTGATGACCTGTCCAATGAACTGCTCAGCAAAGGACAACGAGTTTGGGACTTCGGCGCCTGGCTGACTGAGAATTGCTCAAAAATCATCAAGGCAATCAACTCGGATACCCGAAGAAGATTGCCTTCCATCTTCAACAGCTCCCCGGACTTCTTCAAGGAAGCCAACTTTGCCTGGAAGGTTGCCCCCCAGCAGCTCATTGATCGGGGCATCGCGCGCGAAATGGACTTTCGTCTGGCACTGGGGCGTGAACGCAACGAGATATTCAGGCTGGTCAAGCCAGCCAATGAGATCATTGCCAATCTGGTCATATCATCAGATTCGTTTCCGGACATCAACGCCATCCTTTCCGATGCAATCGTTCGGCACCTGATAGGCAATCCATCCAATCGCAATGTTTTCCTGATGCCTGCCGAAAGAAACGGCCTGCACTTGTTTTATCGGGAATTGGCCAGCAGGCGCACTGCACTGCTGCACCACGCAACCAAAAAAGACAAAGACATCGACATCATTCAACTCATTCAGGATGTTGCCAGATCACGCTATCCCCAGCCAATTGCCGATTACATTGACTGGCTGAACGCATTGCCGGACATTCGTAAAAAGCGCAGTGGCATCTACCATGAACTGGCGGAGGAACTGAAGAAGATCATCGGCGGACGATACGATATCGACTCCGAAGGAGAAATCAGTTTTACGCCATACAAAGCCAGACGTGGCGACAAGGAAGCTTCGCCGAAACTGGAATTTCATCTGTCTTCATCCACAGCAAAAAGTCTTTTCGGTCTTTGGGCATACCTTGAATACAGCGCCGAACCCGGCGATGCATTGATGATTGACGAACCGGAATTGAATCTGCACCCGAGCAACCAGAGAAAACTGGCCAGACTGTTGGCAAAGCTTGCCAACCATGGCCTGCACGTCATCATCAGTACGCACAGCGATTACATCGTTCGCGAAATCAATTCAATGATCATGCTGTCAAAACAGAACGAAATACAATCCGCTCTGATGAAGCGCTTTGGCTACTCCGAAGACGAAATCCTGTCCCCGGACAAGGTTGCCGCGTGGCTGTTCAGCAATCAGACCATATCTGCCATGCCGATCGATGCGGAAGAAGGCATCAACGCCAGCACGTTCGACGAACAAATCCATGACCTCAACGAAACCAGCGACGCGATCTTCTATGCGTATCGAGATGGCGAAATATGATGTCACTGGTCGGGGTGTTCGAGGGATTGATCCACAGTGACTGGCGAATTGAACGCATCGATTCCAACTGGCATGTCCGGGAACACAAACCCACCAGCAATCCGGACCTGAAAATCAGTGGCGCCAAAGCCTTCGGTTTCTCACTGGACCAGTCCGGACGCATGGCCTGGCCATTCATGCAGGCTCTGGCAGGCATGCACAAGGTCTGCGACGCCATCATCATTGCCGAAATCGATGACGCACCACTCGTCATCGCCGTTGAACTGAAATCCGGAAACATCGGCACGGCAAGCCGCCAGATTCACAGCACATGGCTGTTCATGGAATGGCTGCGCACGCTGCTGGAATACCATTCACACTGGCCGCATGGCTGGATGTTCTGCGGACTGATCAGCAGCACACCTCGCCGTCAGGAACACAAGGGCACTACACATCGCAACCGCAGTTTCGAAATCGACAAATCCGGCCCCTATCCAGTCGCAAAAATCAGGAACAGGCCAAACATCAATCTCCGTGACCTGCACAAAGAACTGAGCCCGTGATGTCAGCCACCCGTAAACGCACTGCTTTTTCCCCGTTTCCTCCGCCCCGCTCCCGCGACGGTCGAACGGCTGAAAAACCAAAGGTCACGGTGTGACCGGCATGCACCATTCGCTGATCATCAATTCCCCGTTCGAACCGCCGACCCATCACTGGCGCCGGAAAAGTGATCGGCAGCTCGAACTGGTCAGCGGCCGGCGGCCGGCCGGGTATGAAATCTTCGATACCCGCAACAACACCACGCGCGTCGTCACGCTCGATCTGGTCAACCGCATCCGCGAGCGTGTCGCCGAATGGCGGACGGCCGGCTGGCCGGGGCTGACCTCGATCACCCGGCAACTGCTCGAACACTGGCAGGACCGCAGCCCGATCCGGCAGTACCCGTTCTACTTCTGCCAGCTCGAAGCCATCGAAACCCTGATCTGGCACGTCGAGGCCCCGGCCGAATTCCGGCAGGGCATCTTCGTGCCCGGCGACGGCGGGCCGTGGGAACGCATCTGCAGCAAGATGGCGACCGGCACCGGCAAGACGGCGCTGATGGCAATGATCATCACCTGGCAGGTGCTGAACGCACTGGCCTATCCGAAGGAAACCGCGAAGTTCGCCAGCCGCGTGCTGATCATCGCGCCCGGCCTGACGGTGCGCGAACGCCTGCAGATCCTGCGGCCCGGGCATCCGCAGAACTATTACGACGAGTTCTCGCTGTGCCCGAACGAGGCGCTGCGCCAGAAGCTCAACGGCATCGAACTGCTGATCGAGAACTGGCACACGCTGATGCCGGCACGACCGCCGGAACGCTCGGTGGTGCGCAAGGGCGCGGAAAACGATGAAGCCTATGTGCGGCGCGTGCTCGGTCCGCTGGCGGCCAGCCGCAACCTGATCGTCCTCAACGACGAGGCACACCATGCCTACCGCCGGCCGGCGGAGCTCAAGATCAGCCGCAAGGATGTCGAGTCCCTCGGCATCGATCTCGAAGAAGCCACCTGCTGGATCGCCGGGCTCGACCGCATCCACCGGCAGCGGCGCATCGTGCGCTGCTTCGATCTGTCGGCCACCCCGTTCGCGCCGACCGGCAAGACCAGCACCGAAGCGGCACTGTTCGACTGGGTGGTTTCGGACTTCGGACTCAACGACGCCATCGAGGCCGGACTGGTCAAGACACCGCGCGTCGTGATCCGCGACGACGCCCTGCCGGACGCCCGCACCTACCGCAGCCGGCTGTATCACCTGTACCGGGAGGCCGAGGTCGGCGAAGACATCAACCGCCGCGGCGCACAAGCCACCGAAGCCCTGCCGCAACTGGTGCGCATCGCCTACACGCTGCTCGGCGCCGACTGGCGGGCGACCCGCCAGAGCTGGCAGGCCGCCGGCCACGACATTCCGCCGGTGATGCTGACCGTCTGCAACCGCACCGAAACCGCGGCCCGCATCGAGCACTACTTCGGCAGCGGCGATGTGCAGTGGCCGGAACTGCAGGCCCCCGAACGCACGCTGCGCGTCGATTCGAAGGTGCTCGCCAAGGCCGAAGCCGGCGAGGCTGCCGGCAGCGACAAGGCTTACGAGGAATGTTTGCAGGCCATCGTCGCAGCGACCGACATTCCGGCCACGCGCAAGGCCGAACTGCGGGCACTGAAGAAGGAGGAACTGCTGCGCGCCATCGTCGATAACGTCGGCAAGCGCGGCACGGGCGGACAGGACCTGCAGAACGTGATTTCGGTGGCGATGCTCTCGGAAGGCTGGGATGCGAAGAACGTCACGCACATCCTCGGCCTGCGCGCCTTCACCAGCCAGTTGCTGTGCGAGCAGGTGGTCGGCCGCGGCCTGCGGCGCGTGGCCTACGAGACCGAAACCGTGCGCTGCCCGGATGGCGTCGAGCGCGAGCTGTTCCGGCCCGAATACGTCAACGTGTTCGGCGTGCCGCTGACGGTGTTTCAGGACAGCGAGGAAGGCGGTGATCCGCCGCCGCCGCCGCGCCCGAGCACGGCCGTGCAGTCGCTCGCCGAGCGCAGCGACTTCGAGATCGTCTGGCCGAACGTGCTGCGCATCGATGCCGTCGTGCGCCCGGAACTGACGATCGACTGGGCGCAGGTGCCGGCGCTGAAGATCGATCCGGCGCGCATCCAGCTCAGCGCCGAGCTGGCGCCGGCGCTCGGCGATGCCGCCGATCTGTCGCGCGCCGTCAGCATCGATCTTGAAAAGCTGCCGGCCGATTTCCGCCTGCAACGCCTGCTGTTCGTCGCCGCGCGCAAGGCATTCGAGCAGTTGCGTCCGGGCTACGAAGGCAGCCGCGAGTGGCTGGTGCAGCAACTGATCCGGCTGGTCGAGCGCTTCTTCGCGTCGGACCGGCTGGAGATTCCGTCGCGCTTCCATCAGGACCCGCTGCGCCGGCGCATCCTGATCGCGCTGTCGATCGACGAGATCGTTCAGCACGTCATCGGGCAGATCGAACAGCGCAACGTCGAGCGGCTGGAGCCGGTGTTCGATCCGCAATGGCCGATCGGCTCGACCCGGCAGATGCGCACCTGGTACACGACCCGGCCGTGTCTCGAAACCGCGAAGTCGCAGATCAGCCACGCGGTCGCCGACAGCACCTGGGAGCAGTACACGGTCGGGCGGCTGGAAGCCTGCGCCGGAGTCGCCGCCTTCGCGCGCAATGACCATCTCGGCTTTCAGGTGCACTACCTCTGGCGCGGCAGCCGCCGGCGCTACGTGCCGGACTTCCTGATCCGCTTCGCAAACGGCAAGCAGATGGTGCTGGAGATCAAGGGCGAGGACTCGGAGCAGGACCGCTGCAAGCGCCGTGCGCTCGATGCCTGGGTGCAGGCGGTCAACAGCCGCGGCGG
>NZ_DAOLKE010000036.1:0-7303 GCF_035331805.1 Plasticicumulans sp.
CGTGGCCGGCCGCCGCCTGCGCCTGGAGCGCCGCCGCCCTGCTGTGGCCGCGCCTGCCGCAGCGCCAGCGCCGGCAGGCGCTTGGCATGGCCGGCATCGGCGTTGCCGGCATGCTGGCAGGCGTGCTGTCCGGCGTGCCTGCGGATCTGCGCCTCGCCGCCACCGGCAACCAGACGCTGATCGGACTGCTCTGCGCCGTGTCCTTCCTGCGGCTGGTGACGATGCCGGACGCGCAGACCCGCAGCGAAGCGCTGCCGCGCGGGCGCACGGCGCTCTGGCGCACGCTGCTCGGCGTGCACCTCTTCGGCGCCGTCATCAACATCCCGGCGGTGTTCATCCTCGCCGACCGGCTGCTGCGCAACGGCCGCCTCGGCCGGCGCGCGGCGCTGGTGCTGACGCGCGGCTTCTGCGCCTGCACGTTCTGGTCACCGTTCTTCGCCGCGATGGCGGCGGCGCTGAACTTCGCGCCCGGGGCGCGGCTCGGCATCATCATCCTCACCGGCCTGCCGCTGGCAGCCCTGGCGCTGTGGCTGACGGCACTCGACACCGACGACGGCCGCCGCAACACGCGCGGTGCGGGCTTCGTCGGCTATCCGATGCACCTGCGCACGCTGGCGGTGCCGGGGACGCTGGTCGGGCTGGTGCTGGGGACGCACCTGCTGTGGCCGCAGACCGGCATCACGACCATCGTCACGCTGTATGCGCCGCTGCTCTGCCTCGTCGTGCTGCTCGGGCGCCGCGGCCGCGCGGGGCTGCACGCTTTCGCCGGGCACGCGCTGCGCCGCCTCGGTGACGGCGCGCCGGAACTGGTGCTGTTCCTCGCCGCCGGCCTGCTCGCCGCCGGCATCACCGGGCTGCTCGCCGCCACCGGCGGGCAGCTGCCGTTCGTGCGCTTCGGGCCGATCGAGGCAAGCCTGACGCTGCTGCTGATCGTCGCGGCGGCCTTCGCCGGCGTGCATCCGGTGATCGCGATCACGACCTTCGGCACCTGGCTCGCGCCGCTCGCGCCGGACCCGACGCTGCTGACCAGCACGCTGACGATGGGCTGGGCGATCGGCGTGCCGGCCGGACCGCTGTCGGGGCTGCACCTGTCGATGCAGGGGCGCTACGGCATCCCGGTGTTTGCGTTCCAGCGCTGGAACAGCCGTTACATCCCGAAGCTGCTGGCCGCATCGATCCTCGCGCTGCACCTGCAGGCCGCCCTGCGCGGTCTGTGACGGCTGCCGCGGGAGGGCGGACGGTTACAAACCGGGTGCGAGCCGAGCTTGTCAAGCACGCCCGGACCTTACAAACTCGTTATGACAAATACTTTGACAAATTCTGTAACATTCAGCACGTTATCAACCGACCGCCGGACTGGTCGCTGGCCCGGCGGCAGGAATGCCCGATCCGGGCCGACGAGGTGGTCAGCAGGGGTGGCGGCGGCAACGGGGCGCTGGCGCACACCTTAAAATTCCACACTCGCTGACGGTTTGCGCCGGTCCGGAAATTCCTGAATCATCCCGATACGTCTGCATCCGGATACAGCCGTGTCGCGCAAGGACAGCGATCTAACAACAACCCAGGGAGACCGCCCCATGAGTCAGATCACGCTCGTCACCGGCACCCGGAACAACTCCCCGTGGTCGCTGCGTCCCTGGCTGCTGATGCGCCAGCTCGGCATCCCCTTCGATGAGATCCGCCTGCCGATCGGTGCGCGCGAGCGGCTCCCGGATGGCGGTCGCTGGAGTCCGGAGTCCGGCATCCCCGTCCTGAAACACGGCGCGCTGACCGTGCGCGATTCGCTGGCGATCGCCGAATACCTGAACGAGGCCCTCGCCCCCGGCCGCGTGTGGCCCGCCGATCTCGCCAGTCGTGCCGTCGCCCGCTCGGTGTCCGCCGAGATCCACAGCAATTTCTCGGTGTTCCGGCGCGAGCTGCCGATGGATGTCGCCGGGCGCCACAGCCCGGTGCTGTCGGCCGACTGCCGTGCCGACATCGCGCAGGTGCAGTCGGTGATCCGGGACTGCCGCCTGCGCCATGGTCGCGGCGGACCCTGGCTGTTCGGCGAGTTCTCGGCCGCCGATGCGATGTACGCGCCGGTCGCCGTGCGTTTCCGCAGCTACGGCATCGCCACCGACAGCGCCGTCGCGGGCTGGGTCCGCGCCCTGCTCGAACTGCCGGCGATGATCGAATGGATCGACGATGCCCGCGACGAATCGGCCATCACCTGCGCGGTGGCCTGAAACCGGCCGGCCTGCACAAATCTTGACTTCCGGAAAGCTTCGCTGACGGGTGCGGGGTGCGGTGTCGGCTATGCTGGCAGGCTCCCGCGCCCGACGGGCGCAAGCGTACCGGTGTTGTCCGCCATGTCTCCGCCCCCCGCTCCCGTCCTTGTCATCGGCAACAAGAACTACTCCTCGTGGTCGCTGCGGCCGTGGCTGCTGCTGAAGCAGCTCGGCATCGCCTTCACCGAGGTCCGCCTGCCGCTCGACACCCCGCAGTTCGTCACCGAGATCGGCCGCTGGAGTCCGAGCGGGCGCGTGCCGGTGCTGCACCACGGGGAGCTGGTGGTCTGGGATTCGCTCGCCATCGCCGAGTACGTCAACGAAGTCCTCGCCCCCGGCCGCGTCTGGCCGAAGGCACTCGAAGCCCGCGCCATTGCCCGTTCGGTGGCTGCCGAGATGCACTCGGGCTTCGGGGCGCTGCGCAGCGAGCTGCCGATGAACATCCGCGCGCACCGGCGCGTCGAGCCCTCGGTCGACTGTAACGCCGACATCGCGCGGCTGCAGGCGCTGATCCGCGAAAGCCGCCTGCTGCACGGCGCCGACGGCCCGTGGCTGTTCGGCGAGTTCTCGGCCGCCGATGCGATGCTCGCGCCGGTCGCCTGGCGCTTCACGACCTACGACGTGCCGCACGACGACATCGTCGGTGCCTGGCTGTCGACGGTGCTCGAATGCGAGGCGATGCGCGCCTGGGCGAACGACGCGCGCACCGAAACCGAGATCATCGCCGCCGACGAGGCCGGCATACCGGTCTGAAGCTCAACGTGCCGGCCGGGCCGCGTAGCGTTCGGCCATCACCGAGCAGACGAACAGCTGCAGCGGGTGATAGAGCAGGATCGGCAGCACCACCAGCCCGAGCGCGGGGCTGGCGCCGAACAGCAGCTTCGCCATCGGCATGCCCGAGGCCAGCGTCTTCTTCGAGCCGCAGAACACCGCCGCCACCTCGTCCTCGACCGAAAAGCCGAACAGGCGTGCAGCGCGCCGGCTCAGCCCCAGCACGATCGCCAGCAGCAGCGCACTGCCGGCAAACGCCGTCGCGAGCACGCCGGCGCCGTAGTCCGACCACAGCCCGCCGGCCGTCGCGTCGCAGAACGAGCCGTAGACCAGCATCAGGATCACGCCGCGGTCGATCAGGCCCGTCCAGCGCTTGCGCTCTGCAAACCAGGCGCCGAGCCACGGCCTCAGCAGCTGCCCGAGCACGAAGGGCGCGAGCAGCAGGCCGGCGATGTTCAGGATCGCCTCGCCGGGGCCGCGCCCGCCCTCCCCGCCGTGAGCGACCATCAGGCTGACCAGCAGCGGCGTCAGCACGATGCCGAGCAGGCTCGACAGCGTGGCGTTGAAGATCGCCCCCGGCACGTTGCCGCGCCCGAGCGCGGTCATCGCCACCGACGAGGAGATCGTCGAGGGCAGCGCGCACAGATACCAGAAGCCGAGCATCAGCCCCTGCGGCACCCAGGCGCCGAACAGCGCATCGAGTGCGAGCCACAGCAGCGGGAAGACGAGGAAGGTATGCGCCTGCACCAGCGTGTGCAGCCGCCAGTTCAGCAAGCCCGCGCGCAGGCTCTGCATCGACAGCCCGATGCCGTGCAGGAAGAACACCGTGAAGATGCCGGCATTCGAGAGCGCATCGAGGTGCAGCGTGCCGCCGCTGCGCCCGAATTGCGGCGTCAGCACCGCGAGTCCGACGGCGAGCAGCATGCCGAGCAGGAAACGGTCGCGCAGCAGGCGACGCAGGTGAGGCAGCAGCATGGCGGAATCTCCGGCACCGGTACGGTCGCCGGGAACGCGACCGTCTGCCGGGCATACTGCGCAGGAACGGCCTGTCCGGTCGTCGCCGCGGGGTCAATCGATGTCGAATTCCGGCCATCTCGCGCCCGCCCTGACGCCACGGCCCGCCGATGCGCCCGAACGCAGCGTGCCGGCGCTCGAACGCCTGCCGCGCGCCGTCTACGCGCGCGCCGAATCGCTGCCGGCCGGCTCCTGGGTGCGTCCGCATCGCCATGACTGGGTGCAGTTGTCGTGGGCGCTCAGCGGCGTGCTCGAAGTGCGCACCGACACCGGCTGCTGGCTGGCACCGCCGCAGCGCGCGGTGTGGATCCCGCCCGGCACGCTGCACGAGGTCAATGCCTCGGCGCGTGCCGAGATGCGCAGCCTTTATCTTGATGCGTCACGCACTGCCTGGGCCCCGCCACGCTGCCGGGTGCTGGCCGTGAGCCCGCTGGTGCGCGAGCTGATCCTCGCGCTGAGCGCCCGGCCGCTCGAATACGACCCCGACGGACCGGCCGGACGGCTGGCGGAAGTGCTGCTCGATGCCATCGCCGAGCTGCCCGAACTCGACTTCGGCCTGCCGCTGCCGGCCGATGCGCGCCTGCGCCGGCTCTGCGAAGCCCTGCAGGCCGAACCGGCCGATGCACGCACGCTGCCCGAATGGGCGGCGCGCTGCGGCCTGTCCGAGCGCACGCTGACGCGGCGCTTCCGCCGCGAGACCGGCCTGAGCTTCGCCGACTGGCGCCGGCGCCTGCGCCTGCTGCTCGCCCTCGGCGCGCTCGAAGCCGGGCGCAGCGTCACCGCGGTCGCGCTCGACAGCGGCTACGATTCGCTTTCCGCCTTCATCGCTGCCTTCCGCAACGAGTTCGGCACGACGCCGAAGGCGCTGTTCGCACCGGCACCGGTGAACGATGGATGATTTGCGACTGATGATTTCCCGCATGGCGCGGCAGATGACCCTGCCCGGCCGTGCCTCCGCAGGGAGCCGCGCATGAGCACCGATCCTCTCCTGACCTCCGACTTCGCCGAAGCCCTGCTCGCCACGCAGACCGGGCCGCAGGCGCCGGCGACGCTGCGCTTCGACGCCACCCGCACCGGCCTGGCCTTCGGCGGCACCGTGCCGGCGGTACGCGTCTATGCCTTCGGGCCGGCCAGCCTCGCCCGTCACTGGCACCCCGGCTTCCCGACGCCCGCGCAGCTGGAATACGCGATCGCCGCCGTCGAGGACGAACTGATGCGCGTGCACCGCCACTGCGGGCCGCCGCCGTCGCTGGCGTCCGCCGTCTGCCCGGACCCGGAGCCACGGGCACTGGCCGCGAGCCTCGGCCTGCCGGGCAGCGGCCGCGTGCAACTGCTGCGCGAGGCCGTCGAACACGGCTTCGGGCGCCTCGCCGCCTGCGCCGAAGGCCGGCCGTCCGACAGCGGCGGCCTGCCGCAGGACACGAACGGCATGGCACTGCTGCTGATCCTGCGCGAACTGATGCACCACCTGCCGCTCGCCGCCCTCGAACTGCCGGCCTGAAGACACAGAAATCGTGGGATTGAGCCGGATCACGGCGTCGTCTAGTTTCTGTCCAAATCTTTAGCTTTGCGGACGGACTCCCTTGATGATCACGCGCATCCGGCAAGGCCGGACCCGTCCCGGGCAGGCCGGCGAGTACGAACCTCTGCTGCTCGAACACGTGTTTCCGGAGATCGCCGCCCGCGCCCTGTCAGGCTGGCCCGGCTACGAGCTGCTGCGCCGCGAGCGCAGCCATGAGGTCGAGTTCGTGACCATCATGCATTTCGACGATCAGGCCGCACTCCACACCTTCGATCACCTCGATGGATCAGCCGAGGGCGTGCCACCCGAAGCCCGGACGCTGCTCGCGCACTTCGATTCCCTGTCCTCGCACTACCGGACCGTCGCGGTCCGTGCCGGAGGTCACACCGCATGAACGCCGTCGCCAACCGTCTGTACCTGCGCCTCGCCCGGCCGGGCGATGCCGATGCGATCGCCGGCCTGATGACGCTGCTCGGCTATCCGGTCGAAGCCGGCGAGACCGCCGGGCGGCTCGAACGGCTGCTGCGTCATCCCGATGCCGCGGTGCTGGTCGGCGGCCTCGAGGACGGCCCGGTGCAGGGCTGTCTGGCGCTGCACTTCATTCCGCAGCTCGGCCTGGCCGGCGACTTCTGCCGCATCGCCTACTTCAGCGTCGCCCCGGCCGCGCAGGGACAGGGACTCGGCCGGGCGCTGGAGGCCGAGGCCACGCGCCTCGCGCAGCAGCGCGGCTGCGACCGCATCGAGGTGCACAGCCACGAGCGCCGCCACGGCGCGCACGTGTTCTACCGCCGGCGCGGCTACGAGGAATCGCCGCGCTACCTGATCCGCCGTCCCTGACCCGCCGACAGCCCGCGCGTCGCCGAGTGCAGTGACGCGCCGCCCCGCCCTTCATGAGCCTGCCTCCCCCGTCGGCGCCGTCGCGACGCACGCTGGCGCTGCTCGCCGCGGCCGCACTGGCACTCGGCTGGCTGCTGCTCGACACCGGGGTCGGTCCGGGGCGCTGGATCGAGGTCAACGGCCACGAGCTGTACTACGAAACCCGCGGCTACGGCCCGCCGCTGCTGCTGCTGCACGGCGGCGGCGACTCCGGTGCCGGCTCGTTCTCGCGCCAGTTCGATGACTTCACCGCCGCGCATCGCCTGATCGCCCCGGACCAGATCGGTCAGGGCCGCACGCCCGACGTGCCGGGGCCGCTCAGCTACACGGCGATGATGAACGACACCATCGCGCTGCTCGATCAGCTCAGACCCGGCCCGGTCGATGTGGTCGGCTACAGCGATGGCGGCATCCTCGCGCTGATGCTGGCCGTGCGCCGGCCCGATCTGGTGCGCCGCCTCGTGGTCAGCGGCGCCAATCTGTCGCCGGACGGGCTGACCGCGAAGGAACTCGCCGAACTGCGCACCGCGGTCGCCCGCGCCCGCGGCCGCAGCGATCCGACGCTCGGCGATCGCCTGAACACGCTGTGGCTGCATTCGCCGACCCCGGAGGAAATCAGCCCGGCGCTGCTCGCCGGCCTCGACAAGCCGGTGCTGGTGATGTCCGGCGATCGCGATGCGATCACGCTCGAACACACGCTGGCGATCTACCGCGCGCTGCCGAAGGCCGAACTCTGCATCCTGCCCGGCACCGGCCACGGCACCTTCGGCGCGCGGCCGCAGTGGGTGAACCCGATCATCCTCGATTTCCTCGGACGCAGCTGAAGCCGCCGGCCCGGCACGCCTGCCGCACG
>NZ_DAOLKE010000036.1:7403-18423 GCF_035331805.1 Plasticicumulans sp.
CGCAGGGAAAACGCAGCGCCCTGCCGCTGCCGGCTTCTCTCGCGCAGCAGCAGACAAAGCTCACGATGGCAGCGTGCCGCCTGCGTGCCGGCGGCCGCATCGGCAGTCAGGCAAAGGCCGTGGCCGGAGTCCGGACTTGCGGACTCCGGCACGGACGCGGCGCAGGCAAAGGCAGGCGGGGCGACGACAGACCTCTGCCGTCGCGATGCGGGGGTTCAGCGGATGTTGAAGGACTTGCGCAGCACTTCGAGCAGTTCGCCGACGAAGCCGCGGCGGAAGGCGAGCACGCAGATGACGAAGATCGCGCCGAGCACGACCGGTGCCGGCAGATAGGCGCCGATCGGGCTGGAGGCGAGGTAGTTCTGCAGGCTGACGACGGTGCCGGCGCCGACCACCGGGCCGAGCAGCGTGCCCATGCCGCCGAGCAGCGTCATCAGCACGACCTCGCCCGAGGCGTGCCAGTGCGCATCGCCGAGCGAGGCGAGCTGCAGCACGACGCTCTTGAGCGCCCCGGCAAGCCCCGCGAGGCTCGCCGACAGCACCATCGCCAGCAGCTTGTAGCGATCGACCTCGTAGCCGAGCGAGATCGCCCGCGGCTCGTTCTCCTTGATCGCCTTCAGCACCTGCCCGAACGGCGAGTGCACGGTGCGCTGGATCAGCGCGTAGGCGGCGACGAAGATGCCGAGCACGACGTAGTACAGCGTCAGGTCGTTGCCGAGATCGAGTCCGAAGAAGCTGCCGCGCGGAATGCCCTGCAGGCCGTTCTCGCCGCCGGTGAACGGCGCCTGCAGGAAGAAGAAGTACACCATCTGCGACAGGGCGAGCGTGATCATCGCGAAGTAGATGCCCTGGCGGCGGATCGCCAGCAGGCCGACCACGAAGCCGAGCGCACCGGCGGCGAGCGTGCCGAGCGCGAGGCCGAGCGGTGTCGGCAGGCCGAGTTCCTTCAGCACGTGACCGGTGGTGTACGCAGCCAGCCCGAAGAAGGCGGCATGCCCGAAGGACAGCAGCCCCGCGTAGCCGAGCAGCAGGTTGAACGCGCAGGCATAGAGCGCGAAGCAGAGCATCTTCATCAGGAACACCGGGTAGATGCCGAACGGCGCGATGAGCGCGATCAGCAGCAGGCCGGCGTGGATGGCATGGGTGTACTTGCCGTACATCGTTCGGATTCTCCTCGCGGGCCGGATCGGTCAGCGTTCCCGGCCGAACAGGCCGGCCGGGCGTACCAGCAGCACGATGGCCATGATCACGAAGATCACCGTGCTCGAAGCCTCGGGCCAGACGACCTTGGTCAGGCCCTCGACCAGGCCGAGACCGAGGCCGGTGAGGATCGAGCCGAGGATCGAGCCCATGCCGCCGATGACGACCACCGCGAACACGACGATGATCAGGTCCGAGCCCATCTTCGGGCTGACCTGGAAGATCGGCGCGGCGAGCACGCCGGCGAAGGCCGCGAGCGCGACGCCGAAGCCGTAGGTGAGCGTGATCATCATCGGCACGTTGACGCCGAAGGCCTGCAGCAGGCGCGGGTTCTCGGTGCCGGCGCGCAGGTAGGCACCGAGCTTGGTGCGCTCGATCACCAGCCAGGCGCCGAGGCAGACGACGACCGAGGCGACGATGACCCAGGCGCGGTACTTGGGCAGGAACATGAAGCCGAGATTGAGCGCCCCGCGCAGCGCCTCGGGCACGGCGTAGGGCTTGCCCGAGACGCCGTAGAGCTGCACGAACACGCCCTCGATGATCAGCG
This sequence comes from Plasticicumulans sp., assembly GCF_035331805.1. Classification (NCBI taxonomy): domain Bacteria; kingdom Pseudomonadati; phylum Pseudomonadota; class Gammaproteobacteria; family Candidatus Competibacteraceae; genus Plasticicumulans; species Plasticicumulans sp. Next base: position 9,151 of record NZ_DAOLKE010000036.1, read on the forward strand.
CCAGGCCGAAGGTCAGCAGCAGCCCGTACAGGTGATCCTCGCGGTAGAGCTTCGAGAGCAGGAAGCGCTCCAGCAGCATGCCGATGGCGCCGACCGCGATCGGCACGAGCAGCAGCGCGAACCAGTAGTCGATGCCGAGGTACTGCACGCCGAACCAGGCGAAGAAGGCGCCGAGCATGTACTGCGCGCCGTGCGCGAAGTTGATGATGTTCAGCAGCCCGAAGATGATCGCGAGGCCGAGCGACAGCAGCGCGTAGAAGGCGCCGTTGATCAGGCCGACGACGAGCTGCGCGAGCACGGCCGGCAGCGGGATGTTCAGGAAGTCCATGACGAGCCTCCGGCGCGGGGTTCAGGCGCGCACACCGGCGCCGCCGGCCGGTGCGCGCACGGAGGGGCTTACGACTTCCTGACCAGCGGGCACTTGCTCTCGGAAAGCGGCAGGTAGGCCTCGTCGCCGGGGATCACGCGCAGGATCTTGTAGTAGTCCCACGGCGCCTTCGACTCGGACGGCTTCTTGACCTCGGCGAGGAACATGTCGTGCACGAGGCGGCCGTCATCGCGGATCTTGCCGTGGCGCGAGAAGAAGTCCTCGACCGGGCCGGACTTCATCTGCTTGATGACGGTCGGGCCGTCATCGGAGCCGGTGGCCTCGATCGCCTTGAAGTAATGCATCAGCGACGAGTACACGCCGGCCTGCACCATGGTCGGCATCTTGCCGGTCTTCTCGAAGAAGCGCTTCGACCAGGCGCGGGTCTGGTCGTCGTAGTCCCAGTAGAAGCCGGTGGTCAGCGTCAGGCCCTGCGCGACCGGCAGGCCGAGGCTGTGCACGTCGGAGATGAACACCAGCAGGCCGGCGAGCTTCTGGCCGCCGGCGACGATGCCGAACTCGTTGGCGGCCTTGATGGCGTTGGTGGTGTCGGCACCGGCGTTGGCAAGGCCGATGACCTGCGCGCCCGAGGCCTGCGCCTGCAGGATGAAGGAGCTGAAGTCGCTCGCCGGGAACGGATGCTTGACCGCGCCGAGCACCTTGCCGCCGCTCGCCTCGACCACGGCACTGACGTCCTTCTGCAGGTTCTGGCCGAAGGCGTAGTCGGCGGTCAGGAAGAACCAGGTCTTGCCGCCCTCCTTGACCATCGCCGAGCCGGTGCCCTTGGCCATCGCGTAGGTGTCGTAGGTCCAGTGCACGGTGACGGGGTTGCAGTCCTCGTTGGTGATGCGCGAGGAGCCGGCCCCGGAGACCAGCACGACCTTGTTCGCGTTCTTGGCGATCTCCATGACCGCGAGCGCGGTGCTGGTGGTGACCAGATCGACGTAGGCATCGACCTTCTCGACATCGTTCCACTCGCGCGCCTTGTTGGCGGCGATGTCGGCCTTGTTCTGGTGATCGGCCTTCAGCATCACGATCGGCTTGCCGGCGACCTTGCCGCCGGCATCGGCGATGGCCATCTCGGCGGCGGCGACGACGCCGGGACCGGCAAGATCGGAGTAGGTGCCGGACATGTCGGTGAGCACGCCGATCTTGATCACGTCATCGGAGATCGCGGCCTGTGCGAGGGCGCTGCCCAGGGCAGCCGCGACGGCGGTGGACAGCACGGTGCGGAAGTGACGCATCGGGGGGTTCTCCTCTGGGTTTCCGGACGGAAAGGGCTGCGGGTGGTTCTTGTTGGAATGGCGCGTTCCGGCGCAGGGCACGAGCGGTTCAGACGCCGAGGCGCTGGTGCAGGGCTTCCATCTTTGCGGGCAGCTCGGCGCGCCCGATGGTGTCAACGACGCGGCCGTGCTCGATCACGTAATGCCGGTCGGCGAGTGGCGCGGCGAAGCGGAAGTTCTGCTCGACGAGGATCACCGTGTAGCCGCGCGACTTCAGCAGCGTCAGCACCTCGCCGAGGCGCTGGACGATGACCGGGGCGAGGCCTTCGGTGATCTCGTCGAGCAGCAGCAGGTTGGCGCCGGTGCGCAGGATGCGCGCCATCGCCAGCATCTGCTGCTCGCCGCCGGAGAGGCGCGTGCCCTGGCTTTTGCGCCGCTCGGCGAGGTTCGGGAACATCGCGTAGAGCTCCTCGACGCTCATGCCGCCCGAGCGCACGGCCGGCGGCAGCACGAGGTTCTCCTCGACCGAGAGGCTCGCGAAGATGCCGCGCTCCTCCGGGCAGTAGCCGACGCCGAGGTGGGCGATGCGGTGCGTCGGCCAGTCGATGATGTTCTGGCCGTTGAGGTGGATGGCGCCGCTGCGCCGGCCGGTGAGGCCGAGGATCGCGCGCAGCGTCGTGGTCTTGCCGGCGCCGTTGCGCCCGAGCAGCGTCACCAGTTCGCCGCGGCGCACGTCGAGCGCGATGCCGTGCAGGATGTGCGATTCGCCGTAATAGGCATGCAGGTTCTCGACGCGCAGCTGCTCGAAGTCGGGCTGGAAGGCGCTGGTCATGCGTGGGCTCCCGCGGTGTCATCGACGGCCTTGCCGATGTAGGCCTCCAGCACGCGCGGGTCCTGCGAGACGCTGGCGTAGTCGCCCTCGGCGAGCGTGGCGCCGCGCGCGAGCACGGTGATGCGATCGGCAAGCCGCGACACCACGCTCAGGTTGTGCTCGACCATCAGGATGGTGCGCCCCTCGGCGACGCGGCGGATCAGCTCGGCGACGCGATCGACATCCTCGTGGCCCATGCCCTGGGTCGGCTCGTCGAGCAGCATCAGCTCGGGTTCGAGCGCGAGCGTGGTCGCGATCTCCAGCGCGCGCTTGCGCCCGTACGGCATCTCGACCGTCACGGTGTCGCGGTACTGCGCCAGCCCCACGGCATCGAGCAGTTCATCGGCGCGGGCATCGAGGCGATCGAGCGTCTTCGGCGACTTCCAGAAATGAAAGGAAGTGCCGAGCTTGCGCTGCAGCGCGACGCGCACGTTCTCGAGCGCGGTGAGATGCGGGAACACCGCCGAGATCTGGAACGAGCGCACGATGCCGCGCCGTGCGATCTGCGCCGGCCGCTCGGCGGTGATGTCGGTGCCGTTGAACAGGATCGTGCCGCGCGTCGGCGTCAGGAACTTGGTCAGCAGGTTGAAGACGGTGGTCTTGCCGGCGCCGTTCGGGCCGATCAGCGCGTGGATGTGGCCGCGGCGCACCTGCAGGTCGACGTGATCGACGGCGACGAAGCCGCGGAACTCCTTCACGAGCCCGCGCGTTTCGAGTACGTGCTCTGCACTCATCTTCCCCTCGTGGCCGTCGTCGGCGGACGGCAGGCATGTGAAGCGAGCGAAACCCCGGACGCAGGCGCTGCGAAGCGCAGCGTGCGACGGCTTCTGTTGAATGGTTTTGAACAAGCGTAGACGGCGCCTGCCGGGTGCAAGCAGCGTTTTCAGGCAGTCCCGCGCGGGATCGGCTTGCGCGGGTCGAGCCTCCGGCGCCGGCTCCGGACGCGGCCCCGGCCCGATCCGGGCGGACTTGAGGCCCGGAATCGTGAAAAAAAGTTCAGAAGAGCCATGCCGGAGCTTGAACTGAAATGGTGCAACAGGATTAGATACACCCCGCCGGCAGCGCCCGCCGGCCCTCCCCGTTGCGAAGGAACGCCGACATGCTGCTGCTTTTGCTCCTCTGCTGTGTCCTGATCGGCAATCGCCTGATCATAAAGACCTTCAGCTCCCTGCTGATCCGCTGCCTGCTGATGCTGCCGCTGCTGATACCGCCGGCGGCGCTGCTGTGGTGGAGCTTCGGCAGCAGCCCGCTGCTGAACGAGCCGGCGATGCTGAGGCTGCGAGACCATGCCGTGCTGGCATTCCCGCTGACGCAGCTGCTGTATCTGAGCCTGCTCGCGCTCGCCCCGCTGATCGAACACCGCCTGCGCCGGCAGGCGATGTCCGTATCCGCAGTGCCCGAGGTTCAGCGGAATCCGACGCGGTCGAAGATCTTCAGCGCCTCGGCCTGATTCGCGGCCAGCACGCCGACCGACTGCGTGTCGGACTTGAACGGTCCGAGCTTCGCGAGCGCCGGGTTGTCGACCTTGACGCCGGCAACCGCCGGCCACTCGTTGTTGCCGTCGGCGAAGTAGACCTGCGCCCGGTCGCTCGCGAGGTATTCGAGGAACTTCACGGCCGCCTCGCGATTCGGCGCGTGCTTCAGCACGCCGGCACCCGAGACGTTGATGTGCGTGCCGTAGCTCGCCTGGTTCGGCCAGACCATGCCGACCTTCGCGACCACGGCCTGATCCTCGGGCTTGTCCGAGCGCATCAGCCGCGCGAGGTAATAGCTGTTCGAGATCGCCACGCCGCACTCGCCGGCCGCGACCGCCTTGATCTGGTCGGTGTCGCCGCCGCGCGGCGGACGCGCGAAGTTCGCGACCAGGCCCTGCGCCCACTCGGTCGCTTTTGCCTCGCCGAGATGCCCGATCAGTCCGGCCATCAGCGACAGGTTGTACGGGTGCGCGCCGGGGCGCGAGCAGACCTTGCCCTTGAGCTTCGGATCGGCGAGTGATTCATAGCTGGCGACATCGGCCGGATTCACCGAATCCTTGGCGTAGACGATGACGCGGGCGCGCGTCGAGAACGCGATCCAGGTCGGCGTGCGCAGGTACTCGGGGATGCGCGCGGCCAGCGTCTTCGATTCGACCGGCGCGAACAGTCCGAGCGCATCGGCCTTGGCCAGACGCGCGGCATCGACGGTGACCAGCACGTCGGCCGGACTGGCGGCGCCTTCGTTCTTCAGGCGCTCCAGCAGTTCGTCCTCCTTGCCTTCGATGCGGTTGACGCGGATGCCGGTCTGCTCGGTGAAACCGGCATACAGCGCCTCGTCGGTCTGGTAATGCCGGGCGGAATAGACGTTCAGCACCGGCGCATCGGCCGCGGCCGAGGGCAGGGCATGCAGGCCGAGCGCCGCAAACAGGGCGGCGCACAGCAGCGGAAATCGACGCGACATCGGACAGGACTCCTTACAGGTGATCGACCATTCGAGGGTCGGGCGGAGTCTGCCGAATGGATCTCCCGCTGTAAATGAGAACGGCTGTCATCCGCATGGCGATGACAGCCGCATGGCTCACCAGCCGGCCAGCACCAGCTTGCCGATGCCGGTGCCGCGCTCCAGCCGGCGGTGCGCCTCGCGCAGGTTGGCGGCATCGATGCGCCCGAGCGTCTCGCGCAGCGTCGTGCGCAGTTCCCCGGCATCGACGAGCCCGGCGACGCGCGTCAGCAGCCGGTGCTGCGCGATCATGTCCGGCGTGCCGAACTGCGCGCGCGTGAACATGAATTCCCAGACGAAACCGGCGCTCTTGGCCTTCAGCAGCCCGAGTTCGAGCGGCGCGCGGTTCTCGACGATCGCGCAGATGCGGCCCTGCGGCGCGATCAGCTCGCACATCACCGCCCAGTAGGCATCGGTATCGGCAAAGTTCGCGATCGCATCGACCTGCCGGAAACCGAGCGCTTCGAGCTGCGCCGGCAGCGGCTGGCGGTGATCGATGACGTGCGTCGCACCGAGCGCGCGGCACCATTCGATGGTTTCCGGCCGCGAGGCGGTCACGATCGTCGTCAGGCCGGCGCGCCGGGCGAGCTGGATCGCGATCGAACCGACGCCGCCGGCCCCGCCGATGATCAGCAGGCTGCGCCCGGCATCGGCCCCGTCCGCATCGAGGCCGAGGCGCTCGAACAAGGCCTCCCAGGCGGTGATCGTCGTCAGCGGCAGCGCCGCGGCCTGCGCGAAATCGAGCGAGCGCGGTTTCAGCGCGACGATGCGTTCATCGACGCACTGGAATTCGGCGTTGCTGCCGGGGCGCACGATGCTGCCGGCATACCAGACCTCGTCCCCGGGCCGGAACAGCGTCACTTCGCTGCCGATCGCCTCGACGGTGCCGGCGGCATCCCAGCCGAGCACGCGCGGCGTCGCTTCGATTGCGGCCTTCGGCGCCCGCACCTTGGTGTCGACCGGATTCACCGACACGGCGGCGACACGCACCAGCAGGTCGTGCGGACCGGGCTCGGGCCGCGGCAGCGTGCAGTCGATCAGCGACTGCGGATCGTCAACCGGCAGATAACGGGTCAGGCCGACGGCGCGCATCGTGCGGCTGTCCTGATCGCTGGGCTTCATGGCGGGGCTCCGGCATTCGTTGAAGGTGAGCACAGCCTGAAGCGGCAGGATCGCTTGATAAAGACGCAATCCGGCGATTCACTATCAAGAAATCCTTGATGATGCGCGCCCTGCACCAGGGCTTGCGCCGGCACAGCACGGCAGGAGACTCCCCTGGACCTGATCGACGATCTGAACCTGTTCGTGCGCGTCGTCGAGGCCGGCGGCATGAGTGCGGCGGCACGGGCGCTCGGGCTGTCGACGCAGATCGTCAGCCAGCGCGTGCAGCGGCTCGAAGCGCGGATCGGCGTGCGCCTGCTGCACCGCACGACCCGGCAGCTGCAGCCGACCGAGGCCGGCGAGCGCTTCCTGCGTCAGGCCCGCGCGCTGGTCGAGGACGCCGGGGCACTGCTCGCCGGCTTCAGCGCCGAGCGCGACCGCATCACCGGCACGCTGCGCATGACGCTGCCGGCCTCGTTCGGCCAGCGCCACGTCGCGCCGCTGCTGCCGGAGTTCCTGGCGCTGCACCCGCAGCTTGCGCTGTCGCTGCGCTTCAGCGACCGGCTCGTCGATCTCGTCGCCGGCGGCCTCGATCTCGGCATCCGCATCGGCACGCTGACCGATTCGACGCTGGCGAGCCGCCGGCTGGCAGCGAACCGCCGGCTGCTGTGCGCAAGTCCCGCCTATCTGGCCCGCGCCGGCCAGCCGCAAGACCCCGAGGCCCTGAGCGCGCACGAATGCCTGGTGCTGGTCGATGGCAGCGAGCGTCAGGACGACTGGCGGCTGTTCGGCCCCGGCGGGCGCGAGTGCCGCGTGCGCGTGCGCGGCCGGCTGGAGGCCGACCACGGCGGGGCGCTGCGCGAGGCTGCACTCGGCGGTCTCGGCATCGCGCTGAAATCGACCTGGGACGTGGCCGCAGACCTCGCCGCCGGCCGGCTGCTGCCGGTGCTGCCGGACTGGCAGCCGGAGCCGACCGCGATCTGGGCGGTGTTCCCGCAGCGCCGTCACCTGCCGCCGCGGGTGTCGGCCTGCATCGAGTTCTTCGCGGCGCGCTTCGGACCGCTGCCGCCCTGGGAGCGGATGCTGGCAACGCAGGCCGGCTGAGGAAGGCTCAGGACTGCGGGCCCGGACCGCCGCCCTCCTTCCAGTCCGTGCGCTGGCGCTTCCTGCGCGGTTCCGGCTTCCAGTACGCGGCGATCCACGCCTCCAGCCACGGCATGAGCCCGGGCGGCAGCGCGACGCGATGCACGGCCTCGCTCATCTCCTCGAGCGCGCTGGCGTGATCGCCGCAGGCGCTGACCAGAAACGGCTCGGGCGCGCCGTCCGCGCCGGGGCGGGTCGCAACGAACAGGCCCGGCTGCGTGCCATCGAGGTTGTGGCGGTAGCTTTCGGCCTCGTCCGGCCACAGCTGCAGCGTGAGCCCCCGCCAGATGCGCAGCTCGCGGCCATGGCCATCGTCGATGATCGCCGGTGCCGCGCTGGCGCTGGCCGGGTCACCGACCAGCACGGCCGCGCACTGCCAGCGATGATCGATCCAGCGGTTGCCGCTGACCGGCACGCGCTCCATCAGCACGGCGACCGGCACGCGGGCCGGCAGGGCATCGGCAGCGGTCCCCGCGCCTTCGGGCAGGGAACCGGGATCGGAGGCAGTCATGGCGGCAGCCCTCGGTGGCAGGAGCGCCCACGATACGCAATCGCCGTTGCGGCGCCAGTCGCAGCAGTGCGGACCGGATCGGGCAGGGATCGTGCTAATCATGGCCGCCCGCAGCCGGCGGCCTTCCGGATCGCGTCACTTTGACCCGGCAGATTTGCATCTGCCGGGGCGGGAAGATGCACTCTGTCCGCCTTCAGCCCTTGCGGAAGCGTTTCATGGCCACGCCCCCTGCCCGCCGCCCGCTGCTGAGCCACGCCGGCCGGCCCGCGCAATACCCGATCACCGTCGTCGACGAGAGCGGCACGGCGCGGGACATCCACATCCCGATGGAACGCGCGCTGACGCTGTACGTGGACCGGCGCGAGCTGGTGACGCTGATGACGCTCGGCCTCGAACCGGAGTGGCTGGCGCTCGGCTACCTGCGCACGCAGGGCCTCGTCGATGCGCTCGATGACATCGCCGCCGTGCAGGTCGACTGGGAGGTCGAGGCCGTGGCCGTGCGCACGCGCCAGGGCATCGAGGACTGGGATGCGCGCCTCGGCGTGCGCACCGTCACCACCGGCTGCGGCCAGGGCACGATGTTCGGCCGCCTCAGCGAGCGGGCCGTTTCGGTCCGCGTCGAGGCGCCCGTGCTGCGCCAGTCGCTGCTGTACGCGCTCGGCGAGCGGCTGCGGCTGCGCGACACGCTGTACAAGCACACCGGCTCGATCCACGGCTGCGCGCTCTGCGCCGGCGACGAGGTGCTCTGCTTCGTCGAGGACGTCGGCCGCCACAACGCCGTCGACGCGATCGCCGGCTGGATGTGGCTCGAAGGCGTCGAGGGCGCCGGCAAGCTGTTCTACACCACCGGGCGGCTGACCTCGGAGATGGTGCTGAAGACCGCGCAGATGGGCGTGCCGGTGCTGGTGTCGCGCTCGGGCACGACGCAGGCGGCGGTCGAACTGGCGCGGCGCATCGGCGTGACGCTGATCGGCCGGCTGCGCAACCGCCACTTCTTCGTCTATCACGGCGCCGAACGCGTGCGGTTCGACGCCGTGCCGCCCGCGCTGCCGCGCACGCAGGGTGGCAAGGAACACCTGCCGGCCGATGAGGCCGCACTGTCCCCGGAGGGCCGCCCATGAGCACTGATCCCTTCCTGCGCCGGCTGCTGCGCACCGTCGCCGACGACGGCAGTGCCGGTTTCGGACGGCGCGCGCAGCCGGGGGAATGGGCCGTGCCCGGCGCCTGTGCATTCGCCGCCGAGGACCCGGCGCAACTGCCGGCGGCGCGGGCCGCGGCCTTCGAAAGCGGCTTTCTCGGTCTCGGCTCGCAGGGCTGGAGCGCCGAGGTCGAGGTCGTCGACATCGATGCGCGCACGCTCGACGGCCTGACGCTGCGCCTCGCCGCCTGGCTGCGCGAGGAGGTCGGCGCCCCGGATCTCGACACCGCGCTCGCCGTCGCGCGCGAGGAACTCGACTACGCGCTGCAGCTCGCCGCCGACGCCGCACCCGGCTCGCGGCTGCGCGTGACGCGGCGCCTCCGCGACGGCGACATCCACGAGGAATACCGGCTGCTCGGCAGCGCGACGCAGCCGCAGACTGGG
>NZ_DAOLKE010000037.1:0-18405 GCF_035331805.1 Plasticicumulans sp.
CTGCTCGCCGGCATCGGCCTCGGCCGGCCGGCCGAGGCCGATGCCGGCGAGCAGCGCCACGTGCACGCCGAGCGCGAACAGCAGCGCCAGCGGCAGGCGGCGCGACGGGCGCTCCTGCAGCAGGTGCGCATAAAGGATGGCGTTCATGGGCGGCTTCCGGCGGCGGCATCGGTGCGCAGCAGCGCGCGGGCGATGATACCGCCGGCCAGCCCGGTCGCGACCGCCGCCGTCATCAGCAGCGGCAGCAGCTGCCAGAGCGCCGCGTGCGGCACCAGCAGCAGGCGTGCGAGCGCGAACTGCATCGCCATGTGCGCCTCGGCCGCGAGCAGCGACAGGCCGACCGGCCCGAAGCAGCGGCTGGCGTGCGCGAGCGCGAGCACGAGCAGCGCCGCCAGCGCGCCGCCCGCCGACAGCAGGAAGGCCGGCGACAGGAAGGTGCCGACCAGCAGGCTGCCGACCAGCACGCGCAGGCCGGCGACCCAGGCGGCGGCGGCGAGGCCGTGGCGCACCAGCACGATCAGCACCAGCACGTTGGCAAGCCCCGGCTTGAGACCGGGCAACGGGCTCGGCAGCGCCGCTTCGAGCACGTGCAGCGCCAGCGCCAGCGCCGCGTACCAGGCGATGCGCCGGTCTGCGGCATCGACGGCGAGCGTGAGCGGCTCCAGCGGCGGACGGGCGGCAGGCATCGTGAAGCGGCGACCGTCCGCGCCTAGTAGCTGATGCTGTCGAAGCGCCGGTTGCGGCCGAGCACCTCGATGCTGACGCGATTCGGCAGGCCGACGGCGACCTCGCCGGCGTGCGAGAGCCAGCCGGCGCGCTCGCAGAGATGCTGCGGCCCCGGCGAGGACACGCAGCGGATGCGCCCGTCGCGCACCTCGACCCGCGTCGTGCCGGCCGGCCCCTCGACCGCGTACTGGCCGGCCTCGGCGAGCGACAGGCGCAGCACCTCGCGCCCGTCGATGCGCACCAGCGCCGTGTCCGGGCGCGCATCGGCGCCCCAGAGCTGCACGGCGAGCGCGACCAGCCCGGCGAGCGACAGCGCGAGCACCACGGCGTCGCCGGCGGTCAGCCGGCCGCGAAGCGCCGGGTGCAGGGCGGGGGCCGGAGGGCTCATGGCTCGGGCACGACCGTGAGCGTCGGCGGTGGCGACACCTCCCAGTGCAGCCGCGCCGCCAGCGCCGGCGTCAGCTCGACCTGGCCGGACTCGTCGATGCGCAGCACCTGCGTGACGCCGAGCGCGCGCGCCAGCGCCCGCCATTCGGTCGGGCCGGCGATCATCAGCACCGTCGAGGCGACATCGGCCTTCTCGGCGCTCTCGGCGACGACGGTCACCGCCACCGCGCCGATGGCCGGATAGCCGCTGCGCGGATCGAGCACGTGGTGATAGCGCACGCCCTGCCATTCGAAGTGCCGCTCGTAGTCGCCGGAGGTCGACACCGATTCGTCGCCGGTGATGGTCAGCGAGGCGAGCACGCCCGGGCCGCGCGGATCGCGCACGCCGATGCGCCAGGGCTGGCCGTCCTTGCTGCCGATCGCACGCAGGTTGCCGCCGGCGTTGACGATGGCGTTCTGCACGCCGCGCGCGCGCAGCCGCTCGATCGCGCGATCGACCGCGTAGCCCTTGGCGATGCCGCCGAAGTCGAGCCAGAGCTGCGGATTGCGGCTGCGCAGCTGCTCGCCGTCGACCGTCAGGTCGTCCATCGACGGATGCGCGTTGACGAGTTCGGCGATCGCCTGCGGCGGCGGTGGCGGCGCGTCGGGCCGCTCGCCCTGATTGAAACCCCACAGCGCCACGAGCCGGCCGATCGCCGGATCGAACAGGCCGTTGCTCGCCTGCGACCAGGCACGCGCATCGCTCACGAGCCGCAGCAGGTCGGGAGTCAGCGCAGCTCCGGCCCCGGCCGCGAAGGCCCGGTTGGCGCGCGACAGCGGCGAGTCCTCCCAGGCGTGCCACTCGCGGTGCCAGGACTCGAAGGCCGTGCGCAATTCGTCGAAGGCCGCCTGCGCCGGCTTCGGCGTCACGCCCCAGGTGGCGACATCGACGACGGTGCCGAACACCAGCAGGCGCGTCGCCTGCAGCGGGTCGGGTTTTTCGCAGGCGGCGAGCAGCAGCGCGAACACGCAGCCGAGCAGCGCGGCCACCCGCCGGCGGCCGGCGAAGGTGAACAGCCTCATGCCGCCGTCGCCTCCAGCGCGCGCATCAGGTCGGCACCGATGTCGAGGCCGAACTGCGCGTCCAGCTCGCGCGCGCAGGTCGGGCTGGTGACGTTGATCTCGGTGAGCCAGTCGCCGATCACGTCGAGGCCGACGAACACCAGACCGCGGCGGCGCAGCTCGGGGCCGACCTGCGCGCAGATCCAGCGGTCGCGCTCGCTGAGCGGCTGGCCGACGCCACGCCCGCCGGCGGCGAGGTTGCCGCGCGTCTCGCCTTCGGCCGGGATGCGCGCCAGCGCATACGGCACCGGCTCGCCGTCGATCATCAGGATGCGCTTGTCGCCGGCGCTGATCTCGGGGATGAAGCGCTGCGCCAGTGCGGTGCGCCGGCCGCGTTCGGTCAGCGTCTCGACGATGACGTTGAGGTTGGCGTCCCCGGCGCGCACGCGGAAGATGCCGGCCCCGCCCATGCCGTCGAGCGGCTTGAGGATCGCATCGCCGTGCTCGGCGACGAAGCCGCGCAGGCGCGCCATGTCGCGCGTCGCCAGCGTCGGCGGGCAGCACTGCGGGAACCAGGCCGTGAACAGTTTCTCGTTGGCATCGCGCAGCGACTGCGGCCGGTTGACGACGCGCACGCCCTCGGCCTCGGCGCGTTCGAGCAGGTAGGTCGTATAGATGTATTCGAGGTCGAACGGCGGGTCCTTGCGCATCAGCAGCACGTCGAGGCCGGCGAGCGGCTCATCCTGCGGTTCGCCGAGCGTGTACCAGTCCTGCCTGTCGTCGCGCACCGTCAGCGCGCGCGCGCGGCCGCAGGCACGGCCGTCGCGCAGGTAGAGGTCGGACTGCTCGAAGTACCGGATCGACCAGCCGCGAGCCTGCGCGGCGAGCAGGATCGCGAAGGTCGTGTCCTTCTTGATGGTGATCGTGGCGATGGGGTCCATGACCACGCCGAGGCGCTTGTTCATCGGGTCTCCCGGGGGGCTGCGGACCGGCCGCCGCGCGCCGGGGGCGCGGGCTTTCCAGTCCTGAGAAAATTCGGTTATGGTCTGCGACCGTGGTGGAGACAGGCTCGAAGCTGGCAGCGTGCGGCAAGGCCGACCATGATAACCGGAGTGACGCTGGTCCGGTCCGAGGGGAGACCGGCCCGGCCGGTCAGACGCGCACCCGATGCGCGCGTCGCGCAACGGGGGAGATTCTTCAGTGGAAGCAGGCGGCGCGAACTCCGCGATCAAGGTGATGGTGGTCGATGACAGCCGGACCATCCGGCGCACGGCCGAGACCCTGCTCGAACGCGAGGGCTTCACGGTCATCACCGCCGACGACGGTTTCGAGGCACTGTCGCGCATGGTCGAGTCCGAACCGGACATCGTGTTCCTGGACATCATGATGCCGCGTCTCGACGGCTATCAGACCTGCTCCGTGATCAAGAGCAACGGCCGCTTCCGCGCCACGCCGGTCATCATGCTGTCGAGCAAGGACGGCATCTTCGACAAGGCGCGCGGCAAGCTCGCCGGTTCCGAACAGTTCATCACCAAGCCGTTCACACGCGAAGACCTGCTGGAGGCCATCCAGCAGCACGTCCACGTGTCGAAGTGAACTCAGGGAAGACGTCGAACGACGGCCGGCCCGCCCCTCACGGGTACGCACACGGAAATCACACGATGGCCCGCATCCTGATCATCGACGACTCTCCGACCGAGATCTTCGCGCTGACGCGGATTCTCGAGTCGCGCGGCCACCAGGTCGCCAGTGCCGGCAACGCCGAGGAAGGCATCGCCCGGGCCCAGGCCGATCATCCCGACCTGATCCTGATGGACGTCGTGATGCCGGGCATGAACGGCTTCCAGGCCACCCGCAAGCTCGCCAAGACCCCCTCGACCGCCCACATCCCGATCATCATGGTGACGACCAAGGATCAGGAGACCGACCGCATCTGGGGCCTGCGCCAGGGGGCGCAGGAATACGTGGTCAAGCCGCCGGTCGAGGCGGAGCTGATCGCCAAGATCGACACCCTGCTCGGCAAGCGGACCTGAGCCGACATGGCCATGGCCGCCGCCCAGCATCCGTTCGATCAGCTCCTCGAACTGGCGGGCCGCAGCGGACAGGGCGGCGCGGCCCAGGCCGCGTCCCCGACCAGCAGCGGTGCGCTCGGCCTGCGCGTCGGCGCCCACGCGCTGCTGTTCGCGCTGGCCGAAACCGGGGAGATCGTGCCGGTGCCGCGCCTGACGCGCGTGCCGGGCGTGCAGCCCTGGCTGCTCGGCATCGTCAGCCTGCGCGGACGCATCGTGCCGGTCATCGACCTCGGCGACTTCCTCGAAGGACGGCACACCAGCATCGGTCCGCGCACGCGCATCGTCATCGCCAGCGGCGGCGACTGGTCCTACGGCCTCGTGGTCGACGAGATCATCGGCATGCGCCCGATCGGTCCGGCCAACCGCCTGCCGGAACTGCCGGCCGGGACCGCCCCGACGCTCAAGCCCTATGCCCGGGCGGCCTACGCGATCGACAACCAGGTCTGGAGTGAATTCGACATCGGTCGCCTGCTCGCGGATCCGCGATTCATGGCGGCGGCCCTTTAACCCCCCAGCGGCAGCCCGGAAGCCGGCAGCGCCGCGCCCGGCGCCACACGCCGGGCGCTTACACCAGGGAGCACAAGCACAATGAGCGAACCCCGCAACACCACCGCGCGCCCCGGCGGCGCACCCCGCTTCGCGCTGTACGGCGTGGCACTGGTCGTGTCGGTGCTGCTGATGGCGGGCACATTCTTTCTGGTGCAGCGGCACGAGACCGGCATCACCGCCGACCTGGCCCTGGTCAACGAACAGCGCCTGCTGGCCCGCACGCTGACGGCGCTGGCGGTCGAGGCGGTGCAGGGTCAGGACGACGCCTTCGACCGCCTCGGCCAGGCACGCACGCGCTTCGACAGCTCGATCGCGGCGCTGCGCAACGGCGACGCCACCACGGCGCCGGTGCCGACCGAAGCCGGTGACGCGCTCGCGCAGCTCGAGAAGCGCTGGCAGGAGACGCGCGGCGCCGTCAGCGCCGTGCTCGAATCGCGCGAGCCGGTCAAGGCCGTGCGCGCGCTGCTGCCGGTATTCGAGGAAACCCTGCCGGCCCTGCACGACTACGCCGATGACCTCTCCGGCGGCCTCGCCGATGGCGGCGCGCCGGGCGCGCAGGTGCGCGCCGCGGCCCGGCTGTCGACGCTCGCGCAGCGCATGCAGTACGACCTCGGGCTGCTGGTGCGCGGCGATGCCAACTCGGCGCTCGCCGCCGACCGGCTGCTGCGCGATGTCAGCCAGTTCGGCCGGCTGGCGAAGGCGCTGCGCGAAGGCGATCCGCGCCAGGGCCTGACGCCGATGAACGCCCCGGCGCTGCTGCCGAAGCTCAACGACATCACCGCCGGTGCCGCGCAGCTCGAAAAATCGATCGGCCAGATGCTCGCCTACGCGCCCGAGCTGTTCCAGGCGCAGGACGCCACGCAGCGGCTGGTCAACGGCAGCGCACCGCTCGCGCAGGCCGCCGCCGCGCTCGGCGAGGCGCTCACGAGCCGCGCCGACAGCGTGCACATCGCCGGCATCCCGGTCGGCTTCGGCTTCGTGTACTTCTTCGCGGCGCTGTCGCTGATGCTGCTGATGCTGCTGCTGCGCAAGCAGGTCGTCGAGGCGCGCGTGCGCCTGGAGGAATCCGAGCAGCGCAAGCAGCAGACCGAAGACCAGAACCGCCGCAACCAGGAGGCCATCCTGCGGCTGCTCGACGAGATGGGCGACCTCGCCGAGGGCGACCTGACCGTGCAGGCGAGCGTCACCGAGGACATCACCGGCGCGATCGCCGACTCGATCAACTACGCGATCGAGGCGCTGCGCGATCTCGTCACGACCATCAACGACACCTCCGGCCGCGTCGCCGCCGCTGCCGAGGAAACCCGCTCGATCGCCGAGCGCCTGGCCTCGGCCTCGCAGGAACAGGCGAGCCAGATCGAGACCTCCGGCAACACCATCGCGCAGATGGCGCGCTCGATGGACGAGGTGTCCTCGAAGACGGCCAGCTCCTCCGAGGTCGCGCAGCAGGCCGCGGCGCTGGCGCGCGAGGGCGGCGAGCGCGTGCGCCGCACGATCCAGGGCATGGACGCGATCCGCGAGCACATCCAGGAGACCTCCAAGCGCATCAAGCGCCTCGGCGAGTCCTCGCAGGAGATCGGCGACATCGTCGAGCTGATCAACGACATCGCCGACCAGACCAACATCCTCGCGCTGAACGCCGCGATCCAGGCCAGCGCCGCCGGTGAGGCCGGGCGCGGCTTCGCGGTGGTCGCCGACGAGGTCCAGCGCCTCGCCGAACGCTCCGGCAACGCCACGAAGCGCATCGAATCGCTGGTCAAGACCATTCAGGCCGACACCAACGAAGCCATCATCTCGATGGAGAAGAGCACGACCGAAGTGGTCAACGGCGCCGGTCTCGCCGAGACCGCCGGCGTGTCGCTGAACGAGATCGAGTCGGTGTCCTCGCGCCTCGCCGAGCTGATCGGCGACATCTCCTCGGCCGCGACCGAGGTCTCGACGATGGCCGCGCGCGTCGCCGGCATGATGGGCTCGATCAACGCCATCACTGCCGAGACCGCCGAAGGCAGCGCCGACACCGCGCGCGCCATCGGCGACCTGACCTCGCTCGCCCAGGAGCTGCGTCAGTCCGTGGCGGGCTTCCGCCTGCCCGAGCAGGACGCGGCCTGAGCCGCGCCGCCTGACGACGCCGGACGGAGACAGGCATGACTGCCCGCTACGCCGACACGCCGCCCGACTCCGTCACCGCCGAGTTGGAAGCGACCCTCGAACGCGTCAAGACCGCGCTCGAAATCCATTGCGAGGACCCCGACGCCCCCGGGCCGCTCGACGACATCGTCCGCGGCCTGCGCGACGTGCGCGGGGCCTGCGTGCTGCTCGAACAGCACGAGGCCGCCCAGCAGGCCGGCGAGCTGCTCGGCTGGGCCGAGCGCCTGATGCACGGCCAGACCGAGGATGCCGAGGGCCTGCGCGCCCGGCTGCTCGAATCGGTGCTGCGCCTGGCGCGCTACCTCGCCTGGCGCCACCGCAGCCGCCACCGTGCCGAAGCCGCGCCGCCGGCGCCGGTGATCGATCTCGCGGCCTTCGCGCTCGACCTGAACACGCTGCGCTCGCGCTTCCAGCGCACGCTGCTCGGCCTGCTGCGCGGCGACAAGCTCGATCACCACCTCGATCAGCTCGCCACCGTGCTGATGGACATCAAGGCCCTGTGCCCGGCCGGCGCCGACTACGACCTGTGGTGGCATGCGCAAGGCCTCGCCGAGTCACTGCGCAGCGACGGCCGCGCCCCGAGCCGCACGCAGAACCTGCTGCTGCGCGAACTCGACCAGCGCCTGCGTCTGCTCGCGCAGCACGGCCCCGGCGCCCTGCCGCCGCTGGTGCTGGCCGAGCTGCTCGGGCGGCTCGAACTGGAGGTCAGCGCCTCGCCGGTCGGCAAGGCCTGGCTGCGCAACCGCATCGACTACACCCCCGGCGCGAGCGGCACCGAACCCGGCGCGCGCGCCGACGTGCTCGCCGATCCGGACACGCTGAGCACGATCGGCCTGCAGCTCGCCGAACAGCTCGCACTCGCCAAGGGCGCGCTCGAAACCCGCACGCGCACCGGCGTCGCCGATGCCCCGAGCCTGCAGGAAGAACTCTCCGGCCTGCGCAGCGTCGCCAACCTGCTGTGGCTGATCGACATGCCGGCCCCGGCCGCGCTGCTGCGCCGCTGGCTCGAACGGCTCGACGAGCTTGCCGCGCGCAACGCCTCGCTCGATGACGACGACCTGTTCGGCCTCGCCCACGATGTCGTGCTGGTCGAGAACAGCGTCGAGGGCATCACCGAGTTCGCCTACGCCCCGCCTCCGGCGGTCGGCGACGATCCGCTGGCGGCGATCGCCGCGCTCGAAGTGCGCCGCGCCCGTGCCGCCACCGCCAATGCGGCCGGTGAACTGCTGCAGGATGCGCGCACGCAGATCGACGCCCGCCTGCGTGGCGAGGGCAGCGACGAACTCTGGCCGGCCATCGCCCGGCTGATCGACCACGTCGCCAGCGTGCTGCGCATGCTGGAGGCCGAGCCGGCCGTGCAGCTGGTCAAGCAGATCCGCTACGCGATCGGCCGCGTCGAGGCCGATCCGCACCGGCTCGACGCACCCGCATTCGCGGCGGCCGTCGCCGAGGCCATCGTCGTCGCCGAGTATTTCGTCGACCGGCTGGCGCAGGGCCGCCCGACCGACGAGGACGTGCTGGAGCGCGCCCGCGTCGATCTGATCGGCGCCTGCGGCGGTCCGGTGCCGGACTGGGATCTGCCCGAACGCTGGCAGGCCGCCGGGAACGAGGCGCCGGCGGACACGACGACGCCCGACTTCGAACTGACGCTGCCCGCCCTCGAACTGCCGCCGGCGAGCGCCGCCGGCGACACCGGCAAAGCCGATCAGCCTGATCGGACCGGCGAAACCGCCCGCCCGACGGTGGTCTTCCTCGGCGACGACGCGCTGCCGCCGCTCGATCTCGACAGCCTGCAGCTGGAAATGCCCGGCCCGGCCACCGGCCGGCCGGCGCCGGATGCCATCGAACTCATCGAGCCCGTCGAACCGGCGCGCCCCGCCGCCACCCCCGCCGGCCTGGCGGCGACCGACGCACCGGCGGGCGAAACCGCCCTGCCCAGCGTCGAATTCACGGACTTCGACGATCTCGGCGATCTCGCGGCCTTCGGCCTGAAGCCGGACGGCAGCAGCGTGCATGCGCCCGCCGACGACAGCGACACCTTCGCGCCGCCGCAGCTGCCGGCCGATCTGTGGCCGCAGACACCGCCGGCCCCGGCCCGGCACGCCGCCGGCGAACGCGCGCTGTCCTGGCCGGATGATCTGCCGGAACTCGCGATCGAGCTGCCGGCAGCCGCGCCGCCGGCGCCGGTCGCGGACGAAGCCGCAGCGGATGAACCGGCCGATGCCGCGCTGCCGCTCGTCAGCTTCACGATCCCGGAGCCCGTCCCTGCCCCCGAACCGGCCGGCGCTGCAACGCCCGCCGTCCCGACCCCGCCCCCCGAATCGGCGCTGCCGCTGCCGGCGGCGGCGCTCGACATCGATCCGGATCTGCTCGATGTGTTCCTGGAGGAAGCCGCCGGCGAGTTCGAGTCGATCCGCGCGCATCTGGCGCAGACCGAAGGCGCCGCGCCCGGCGAGCTCGAAGGCCTGCGCTCGATCCGCCGTTCCTTCCACACGCTCAAGGGCAGCGGCCGCATGGTCGGCGAGCGCGTGGTCGGCGAGTTCGCATGGGGACTCGAAAACCTGTTCAACCAGATCCTGGCCGGCCGCCGGCCGTTCAACGCCGAGGTGCAGGCGCTGACCGCCGAGGGCACCGACGCCCTCGAACACTGGCTCGCCAGCCGCGATGCCGCCGCCTACGGCCGTTTGACCGTGCTCGAACTGCGCACGCACGCGCTGCTCGAAGGCCGCGCGCCGTCCGAGGCCGATGTCGACCTCGAAGCCGAGACCCCGGCCGCAGCCGAAACCCTCACGCCCGCGCCCGCACCTGCACCTGAACCGGCCGTCACCGAAACCGTCGCACCCGCACCGCTGCCGCCGCCGCTGCCGGACTGGGTCGAGGCGCTGCTGCTGGTGCTCGACGACTGCCGTGCCGGCAGCACGACCGCCCGCGATGCGCTGATCGAACGTCTGGCCGTCATCGTGGCGCCGCTCGCCTCGGCCGAGGCCGTGCGCGTCGCCCGCGCGCTCGAGGACTATCTGCAGGCGCTCTGCCGCCACGGTCGCGGCCTCGATGCCGCCGACATCCTGCTCTGCGAGGACTGCGCCTCGGCGCTGCAGGCCTACGCGCTCGGCGAGACCATCGACCCCGGTGCGCTCGGCGAGCTGCTGAACGCGCTGGCGCGCCGGGCGGCGGCACTGCCGTCGTTCGCCGCACCGCTGCCGGCCGAGCCGCAGCCGGTGCTGCCGGCCATCGATCCGGAGCTGGCCGCGGTATTCCTCGCCGAGGCGGCCGACATCCTCGATGCCGCCGACGTGACGCTGTCGCGCTGGCGGCAGGATCGTCACAGCGCCGAGCTGCTGAACGACCTGCGCCGCGAGATGCACACGCTCAAGGGCAGCTCGCGCATGGCCGGCTTCCCGCAGATCGGCGACCTCGCGCATGCGACCGAATCGCTGCTCGATGCCTGCGCCGGCGGCAAGTCCGAACCGACCGATGCACTCGCCGACGGCATGCAGCGCGCGCTCGATCACTTCAGCACGATGCTGACCGAGGTCGAGGCCAATCGCGCCCCGGCCCCGGCGGCCGAGCTGATCCACGATCTGGCCGACCTGCTCGAACACGGCGCCCCGGTGCCGGCACCGGCGCCCGCCGCGGCGACGGCCGCAACCACCACGACTGCCAAACCGGCGTCCCCGGCCGGCACTGCCGAATCGGTGCGCGTCTCCAGCACGCTGCTCGACAACCTCGTCAACCAGATGGGCGAGAGCAGCATCTACCGTGCGCGCATCGAGCAGGGCGTCTCGGCCGTGCGCTTCAACCTCGGCGAGCTCGACCAGATCGCCAACCGCCTGCGCGCGCAGCTGCGCCGGCTGGAGATCGAGACCGAGGCGCAGATCCTGTTCCGCTACGAGCGCGGCGGCGTCGATCCGAACGCCGACTTCGATCCGCTCGAACTCGACCGCTTCTCGGAACTGCAGCAGCTGTCGCGCCAGCTGCTGGAGGCGGCCGAGGACCTCGCCAACATCCAGTCGTCGCTGGTCGACCAGACCGGCGAGATCGGCGGCCTGCTCGAACAGCAGGGCAAGGTCAACAAGGAGCTGCAGCAGGGTCTGATGCAGACCCGCGTCGTGCGCTTCGAGACGGTCGCGGCGCGCCTCAAGCGCGTCGTGCGCCAGGCGGCCGACGATGCCGGCAAGTCCGCCGAGCTGCACATCGACGGCGGCGATGCCGAAATCGAGCGCAACCTGCTCGAAGGTCTGGTCGCGCCGCTCGAACACCTGCTGCGCAACGCCGTGTCGCACGGCATCGAGTCGCCCGAGCGCCGGCACGCGGCCGGCAAGGACGCGACCGGTGCCATCCGGCTGGCGCTGCGCCGCGAGGGCGCCGAGATCCTGCTGTCGGTGGCCGACGACGGCGCCGGCCTCAACTACGCGGCCATCCGCGCCTCGGCCGAGAAGCGCGGCCTGCTCGCCGCCAATGCGCAGGTGTCCGATGCGCAGCTCGCCGACCTGCTGCTGCTGCCGGGCTTCTCGACCGCGCAGGCGCTGACCCAGCTCTCGGGCCGCGGCGTCGGCCTCGACGTGGTCGCGAGCGCGGTGTCGTCGATGCGCGGCGCGCTGTCGATCCAGTCGCAGCCGGGCAAGGGCGTCACCTTCCAGCTGCGCCTGCCGTTCTCGCTGTCGCTGACGCAGGCGCTGCTGGTGCGCGCCGGCGAGGACATCTACGCGGTGCCGCTGCTGTCGGTCGAGGCGGTGAGCCGCCTCAGTCCGCGCGAGTTCCGCGACTACCTCGCCGGGCACACCGCCGAGCACGACTACGCCGGTTCCGGCTTCGCGGTGCACAGCCTCGCGGCCGTGTTCGGCGGCGCCCTGCCGGCGGCCGGCAGCAGCGAGGCGCGCCCGCCGGTGCTGCTGTTCCGCTCGGCGGACATGCGCGCGGCGATCCAGGTCGATGCGGTGCTGGGCCGCCAGGAAATCATCGTCAAGCCGGTCGGCCCGCAGCTGTCGGCGGTGCCCGGCGTCTCGGGCGCGACCGTGCTCGCCGACGGCCGCGTCGTCATCATCCTCGACATGCCGGCGCTGGTGCGCGGTCTCGCCTCGGCCGCCCGCCGGGCGCAGGAAGCCGCGGCACTGCGCGCGGCGCGTCAGGCCGACGAGCGTGCGCCGCTGTCGATCCTGGTCGTCGATGACTCGATCACGATGCGCAAGGTCACGGCCCGCGTGCTGGAGCGCCACGGCGTCGTCGTCGAACTGGCGAAGGACGGCGTCGATGCGGTCGAGGTGCTCGATCAGCTGGTGCCGGATCTGGTCATCCTCGACATCGAGATGCCGCGCATGGACGGCTTCGAGCTGGTCGGCCACATCCGCAACCAGGCGCGGCTGCGCCACCTGCCGGTGATCATGGTCACCTCGCGCACCGGCGAGAAGCACCGCGACCGCGCCGCGCGGCTCGGCGTCAACGCCTACCTCGGCAAGCCCTATCAGGAAGAGGAACTGCTCGGCTCGATCCGCGACGTGCTCGGCAGCGAGGGCGCGCGCCGGCTGCGCAGCCTGTGATGCCGCTCACGAGTGAATGCGTTGTTGATCCCCCTCTCTCCCCGGCCCCGTCCCCGCGAGGGGACCGGGGCTGAAAAGACCGGGCGTTCGGCTGTGACCGGCATGAGCGAAGAACCCGGCCCCCTGTGAGCCCTGATCCGGGCGCCGGCGGCGCCTGCACGGAGACTGCGTGATGCCCGATCGCGAACTGCGCTGCCTGCTCATCGGCTTCGCCGGCGGACGCCTGCTGCTGCCCGGCTCGATGGTCGTCGAGGTACTGCCGTACGCGACCCCGCTGCGCGTTGCCGAAGTGCCGCGCTGGGTGCTCGGCTCGCTGCTCTGGCGCGCGCGCACCGTGCCGCTGCTCGCGATCGAGCCGCTGGTCACCGGCCAGCCGGCCGCGCCCGGCCCGCGCTCGCGCATCGTCGTGCTGACCACGCCGAGCGAGCGCGTGCAGCACCTCGCGCTGGTGTCGCTCGAAGTGCCGCAGCTGTCGCTGCTCAAGCGCGAGATGCTGAAGGCCAGCGACGAGGTCGACTGCCCGCCCGGCATGCTGCGTGCCGTGCGCATCGGCGGCGATCAGGATGCCTTCATCCCCGACTTCGACCTGCTGTGCGAGGAACTCGCGCCGCTCGGCATCTACCGCGCCTGAGCGGAGCCTCCGGCACCGGGACCCGGCACTCAGAAGCCGATCCCGACGCCCCAGCCGCCGTGGCCGTGGCGGCCGTGCCAGCCGCTGCCGTACCAGACGCTGCCGCCGATCGCCGGATACCAGGGCCGGTAGTAGTACGGCGGCGGGTAGTAATACGCCGGCGGCGCCACGTAGACCGGCGCCGGCGCGCTGTAATAGACCGGCGGGGCCGCGTAGTAGCGCGGCGCATAGCCTTCGCCGCTGCCGGCGACGCGCGCACTGGCGCTGTTGTAGCCATCGGCGAGCGACTGGCGCTGGCGCGCGAACTCGCCGTAGCTGATGCGCCCGGCGGCGAGCTGGCCGCTCAGCGCGTCGAGGTCATCGGCGAGCCGGGTGTCGAGCGCGAGCTGCGCCTCGGGCACACCGGCATCGCGCTGCGCGGCGATCGTCGTGCGCCGGCACTGATCGCTCGCGCGTCGCCACTCGCCGAGCGCGGCACGCTCCGCGCGGCTCGGCCGGCCCGGATCGCGCAGCATCGTCTCGGTCTGCTGCGCCGGATTGTCGAGTGCGACCCGGCCGCGCAGCGGCGCGTAGCGGCTGTCGGCCTCGAAGTTGCCACAGGCGCCGGGCGAAACCCCGGCATCGGCCATCGGCCGGTACGGCACCGGCACGTAGGTGGTGCAGGCGGACAGCAGCAGCGCCAGCGACGGCAGCGCGAGCGCGCGAACGCGAAGGTTCATGGCGGCATTCCTCTTCGACGGGTGGACCGGTCCCGCGGCGGATGGTCATGCACGGAGGCTAGAATGCGCGCCCCCGATCCTCATCCCGATCCTCATCCTGATCCCCGATAGTGCGCCGGCCTCGCCGGGCAGGAGTTAAGACTGCATGACGCTCGACACGAGCTGGTTCTCGGACGTCTTCGCCGATGCCCCGTCGGCGTTCTCGCTGAAGGTCACCCGCAAGCTGCACGAGGAGCAGAGCCCGTTCCAGAAGGTCGAGGTGTACGAGACCGAGGGCTGGGGCCGGATGCTCGCGATCGACGGCATCATCATGCTGACCGAGCGCGAGAACTTCCTGTACCACGAGATGCTCGCGCACCCGGCGCTGTACGCGCACCCGGCGCCGGAGCGCGTGCTGATCATCGGCGGCGGCGACTGCGGCACGCTGCGCGAGGTGCTGAAGCACCCCGGCATCGAGCGCGTCGTGCAGTGCGACATCGACGAGGCCGTCACGCGCGCCGCCGTGCAGTTCTTCCCGCGGCTGACCGAGGCCAACGACGATCCGCGCGCCGAACTGGTGTTCGAGGACGGCGTGAAGTACGTCGCCGATTCGGCCGACGGCGCCTGGGACCTGATCCTCGTCGATTCGACCGATCCGTTCGGCCCCTCGACCGGCCTGTTCTCGGAACCCTTCCTGCGCGAGGTCGTGCGCGCGCTCGCCGCCGACGGCCTGTACGTGCAGCAGTCGGAATCGCCGATCTTCCAGCTCGACGAATGCATCCTGCCGATGCACCGCAACCTGCGCGCCGCCGGCTTCGCCGAGGCCACCGAGCTGCACTTCCCGCAGCCGGTCTACCAGTCCGGCTGGTGGTCGGCCGCCTTCGCCGCCCGCCAGCCCGGCGCCCTCGCCCGCCGCGACGACGCCCGCGCCGCGGTCGCCTGCGACTACTACAACGCCGACATGCACCGCGCGGCGCTGGCGCAGCCGGAGTTCGTGCGCCGGGCGCTGGCGACGGTCTGGGGCTGAAGCGGCGCCGGCCCCCGCATGGACCTCCTGCGCATGGACCCGGACACGCTGCTGCACCGCGTGCGCGAGCGTCTGCCGGCGCTGCTGGCGTTCTATGCCTTCGGCAGCCGCATCGACGGCACGGCCGGCCCGGACAGCGATCTGGATCTGGCCGTGCTGGTCGCCGGTTACGCCGATCCGCTCGAACTGTGGACCTTGTCCGGCGAGCTGGCCGACCTGGCCGGCTGCCCGGTCGATCTGCTCGACCTGCGCGCCGCCTCGACGGTGATGCAGTACCGCATCCTCACCACCGGCCGCTGCTGCTGGGCGCGCGACGCCTCGGTGGCGATCTACGAGGCCGGCATCCTCAGTGACAAGACCGAACTCGACACGGCCCGCGCCGGGCTGCTGGCCGATATCGTCGAACGGGGCAGCATCCATGGCCGATGACGTGGTTCTGAACAAGGCCGCCAGCATCGAGCGCTGCGTGGCGCGCGCCCGCGAGGAATACGCCGCCAACCCGGCCGGCTTCGCCCATGACTACACGCGCCAGGACGCTGCGATCCTGAACATCCAGCGAGCCTGCGAGGCGGCGCTGGACATGGGCCAGCATGTGATCCGCCGCGAACGACTCGGCATTCCGCAAAGCGCCCGCGACGTGTTCACGCTGCTGGCCCGTGCCGGCTGGATCGATGCGGGGCTGGCGGAATCGCTCAGGCGCATGGTCGGCTTTCGCAACATCGCCGTGCATGAATACCAGACGCTGCAGATGCCGGTGACGATTGCCATCATCACGCAGCATCTCGATGACTTTCTCGATTACAGCCGCCGGATGCTGCAACGCGATGCGAATGGATAAAAGGTGCACGGACTGACCGATGCCACCTGATTGCCCTCTCGCGCCCGCCCGCTGCATTGCACAGTCAGTCCCCGTCTACTAGCTTGCTGCGGCATGAACCGGGCGGTCCGTGATTGCCCGGTTTGTCAGGGCAGACCGTCATCCCCTGCCTTCCTCCCCTTCCTCCTGCACACCGCAGTTCGCTGCCGACCGGACAATCCCCCCGTGCCGGTCCCCAGCCATCGGCCCTGCCGATTCCGGATGACACCCGGGTTTCTCCCCAGCCTTTTTCATGCCCACCGGATTCCGGTGCACCGCCAGCGCCCGCGGTGCATGGACAGGCGCAGGTGTGCGTCTGCGACGGGCAGCCGGGCGAACGGCTTTGCGGATTCCGGTGCGGTCTGCCGCCCCGGCGATCCGGCTGGTCACGTTCCTTTCCGATCCGGAACCGAGTCGCCCGCTCATGACTGTCCAGACCCATCCTTCCACGGCTGCCCAGAGGGATCCGCCCATGTCCGATCCGGTCACTTCGGCGGCCGTTGCCGCTGCCAAGTTCGTTGGCGAGAAAGCCATCAGTTACCTGGCCATGAAGGTCTACGAGGGCTCGCCCTGCGCCAGCCCCGAACAGCTGACCGCGATTCCCAAACTGTTCTGCATGGCGGTCCGCGGCGCCGCCGGCGTCGACGAGAAGGAATACCGCCAGCACCTGACGCAGCAGATCGATCTGATTGCCGAGTGCCTCGGGCGCGTCGAACAGGCCGTGAGCAGCATCAACCAGAACGTCACGCGGCTGCTGCAGGAAATGAACCTCGTGCATCTGGAGATTGCCGAGGCGCTGGTCGGGCAATCGGCCTTTTCGGCGCTGCAGCAGATTCGCAGCCTGTACCGCAATTACAGCGGACGCATCGCCAGCGCCGGCAGCGGCGCGGACGAACTGACGGTGTTCTTCAAGGACATCCTGCAGACCAGCCGCCTGCATCTTCAGACCGCCGTCATCGTCGATGCGCTGGTCAATCCGTTCGCCGGCAAGCCCGGGCTGCTGCAGAACGTGCTCGGGCAGATTGCCATCAAGGGCAGCGGCAAGGGACTGGCGGCCTGTTATGAGCTGTACGAAACCTATACCCGCGCGCTGGTGCTCGATCTGCTCAAGGGTCAGCAACTGGTGGAGGCGGCCATCGGTTATCTGCAGATCCTCGCCGAGGAAAGAAAGCTGCCCGAACTCAAGGCCGGCCTGCCGTACAGCGCCGCCGGCTGGCAGGCGGAATGCGAGCGCCAGCGCCAGTCCGTAGCCGATGCCTTTCACCTGCAACTCGACGGTTTCGTGCTGAAACGCGATCTGGACAAGGCCAGCGGGCTCAATCCGTACTTCCTGTCGTCCGAAGCCCGCGGCGTGTTCATGCAGGCCGATCTCTTCAGCGCCCGCCTCTGCCAGCGCTACGGCATTCACGGGCGCATCTTCAGCATGGGCGATCGGTTCGACGGCACGCTGAAGCTCGACGCCGATACCTTCCCCGCCCGCGCCCGCGCCACGATCCCGCTCGATGAACCGCTGGATTACTGGAGCGCCACGACGCCCGGCGTCTACGACTGCGTGGCGTTTGCCAATGCCTTCGTCGTCCACCGCTACCGCATCCCGCTCACGCAGGCCGGCACGCGCAAGATCACCAGCGCGCTGCCCTATTCCCCGGCCGACATCGAAACCGTCGATCTCGGGCAGGCCGCCACCGGCTGGTTCGAGGAAACCCCCGCGGCCGGTTCCGCGCCGGCGATCTTCGGCAGCTTCATCGAGATGGCCCGCGCCGGCGGCAGCTTCGCGTTCCTGAGCGGCGAGTGGGAGCAGGGCCGCCGCGATCAGGACAGCAGCAACCCGCGCACCGACGGCAATGACAGCTATCCGCAGGGCGTCGCCCAGGTGGCCGAGCTGCACCGCATGGAAGTCACGAGCCTGCGCGAGGACCGGCGCATGCTCGGCAGCGTGCGTCAGCCGGAAGTGGGGCTTTCCAAGGGCGGCAAGGTGATTCACGCCCTCAGTGCCCGCGGCGATCCGGATTTCCACCCGGAGCTGCCCGAGGGCCGCGATCAGAGCCACTGGCGCGGGGCGTATGCGACCTGGTGGCAGACGCGCAAGACCATCACGCTGCCGATGCCGCCCGAGGGCCAGACCCTCGAACTGCACGCCGCGCTGACCCCGCAACTGCAGGCCGACAGCGCCCTCGCCGATGCCGCGACGCTCAACGGCTGGCTCAAGGGCAGCTGGGGCCGGCCGCTGCAGCCTTCCTCTTCGATCAGCGATGCGGAACTGCTCGGCAAGCCGGTCATCGTCGGCGTCAATTACGATCCGTCGCTGGCGTTTCCGGATCAGGGCTGCTCGCTGACTGCCGGCATCAGCCTGTATCCGGTATTCGCCGAAGGCCCGGCCAGCCACAAGGATTCCCCGCACACCGGCACGGACGACCATGCGATTGCGCTCGGCAATGCCAGTTGCCTGCCGAAGTACCGGGGCGTGTTCCGCGAGCAGGCCTCGACGCAGCCCCGGCAGTTGCGTGCCTTCCTGAGCGATCTGTACCAGCCATACGGCACGCGGCTGAAATTCCGCTTCGAAGCTTATTACCGTTTCGCGATCGAAACCTCCGGTCTCGATGACACGCCGTTTGCGATGTATGCGCGCGGCCGGCTGGAAAATGCCTGCTTCCGGCTGGCCCCCGCCGGCAACGCGCTGCCGCCCGGCATCTATTTCGACCTGAAAGACCCTGCCGATCTCGGCTTTGCCTA
>NZ_DAOLKE010000038.1:0-18176 GCF_035331805.1 Plasticicumulans sp.
CCGTGGAAGCGCGCCCGGCCGCGCGCGGCGCGCTCCAGCGTCAGCAGCAGCAGCACGAAGCCGAGCAGCGTCGCCGCGAGCTGCGCGGCAGCGGCGCGGTCGCCGAGCGCGAACCACGCGCGATAGATGCCGGTCGTGAAGGTCGGCAGCGCGTAGTACGCGACCGCGCCGTAGTCGGCGAGGGTTTCCATCAGCGCCAGCGCCGTGCCGGCGGCGATCGCCGGGCGCGCCAGCGGCAGCGACACGCGCAGGAACGCCCCCCAGGCGCCGCAGCCGAGGCTGCGTGCGGCTTCGGCCGCACCGCCGGCGCGCTCCAGAAAGGCCGTGCGCGCCAGCAGGTAGACATAGACGTAGAAGCTCGCGGCGAACACGGTCGCGGCGCCGCCGAGGCCGTAGATCTCCGGGAACCAGTAGTCGCCGCGCTGCC
Organism: Plasticicumulans sp.; assembly: GCF_035331805.1. Lineage (NCBI taxonomy): Bacteria > Pseudomonadati > Pseudomonadota > Gammaproteobacteria > Candidatus Competibacteraceae > Plasticicumulans > Plasticicumulans sp. The sequence goes on from NZ_DAOLKE010000038.1 coordinate 428, forward strand.
AGCCGAAGGCCGCGCGCAGCCCCGACTGCACCGGGCCGGCGTACTGCAGCAGGTCCGTATACACGTAGGCGAGCACGTAGGCCGGCATCGCCAGCGGCAGCACCAGCGCCCATTCCAGCCAGCGCCGGCCGGGGAAGTCGTGCATCGCCACCAGCCAGGCCGTGCCGCCGCCGATCACCGCGACCGCGAGGCCGGTGCTGAGGCACAGCAGCGCGGTGTTGGCGAGGTATTCGGGCAGCACGTGCGCAGCCAGATGCCGCCAGGTGGCGGCGGTGCCGGGTTCGGTGAACTGCGCGACGATGCCGGCGAGCGGCAGCGCCACCAGCGCCGCGACCGCGAAGGCGAGCAGCAGCAGCGGCGAAGGACGGCGGGAAACGGCGGACGGGAGATCGGGACGGGGCATCGGCGCGGGTGGCGTGGCGTTTTATGATCGACAACAGAGAACGATTCTCACATGGGAGACCCCCGGAGACACGATGGCGCTGCTTTCGATCGAACACGTTGAACAAGGCTACGGCGCCCGGATCGCGGTCGCGGACCTGAGCCTGACGCTGGCGGCCGGCGAGATCGGCTGCCTGCTCGGTCCGTCGGGCTGCGGCAAGACCACGCTGCTGCGCGGCATCGCCGGCTTCGAGCCGCTCGCCGCCGGCCGCATCCGCCTCGGCGGACGCACGCTCGCCGAACCCGGGCGCGAGCTGCCGCCCGAGCAGCGCGGCGTCGGCATGGTGTTCCAGGATTACGCGCTGTTCCCGCATCTGGACGTCGCCGCCAACGTCGGCTTCGGCCTGAAGGGTTCGAAGCCGCTGGCGCGCACCGAACGCGAGCACCGGGTCGCGACGCTGCTCGATCTGGTCGGCCTCAAGGACGCCGGCCGGCGCTATCCGCACGAGCTTTCCGGCGGTCAGCAGCAGCGCGTGGCACTCGCGCGCGCGCTGGCACCGCAGCCGCAGCTGCTGCTGCTCGACGAGCCCTTCTCCAGCCTCGACGCCAGCCTGCGCGAACGGCTGGCGCTCGATGTGCGCACGCTGCTCAAGGCGCTCGGCACGACGGCGATCCTGGTCACGCACGACCAGCTCGAAGCCTTCGCGCTCGCCGACCGCATCGGCGTCATGCACGGCGGGCGGCTGCGCCAGTGGGCGACGCCGTGGCAGGTCTATCACCGGCCGGCCGATCGCCTCGTCGCCGGCTTCGTCGGTCAGGGCGTGTGGCTGCGCGGCGAGCGCATCGATGACCGCCACGTGCAGCTGCCCGACCTCGGGCCGGTGCCGGTGCCGGATGCGCCGGCGGCAAGATGGCTGGACGTGCTGCTGCGCCCCGATGACTTCGTGCGCGACACGGGCTCGCCGCTGCGCGCCGAGGTCGTCGGGCGGGCGTTCCGCGGTGCCGAGTGCCTGTACACCTTGCGGCTGCCCGGTGGCGCCGAGGTGCTGGCGCTGCTGCCTTCGCAGCACGATCACGCTCCGGGCGAGCGCATCGGCCTGCGCCTCGATGTCGACTCCGTGACCGGATTTGCCGCCGGCGGCTAGCGATCCGGCACATCTGCGACTATTTCGTCATGTCTGATGCGGTGGCTACGGCATCTGTCGAAGTGACTGCCCTCTGACCTCTGCCAATACTCCGTCCGCGCGCTGCCGTGCCATGCCGTGCTGTTACCGTCCCCGACCTGCTGCCCATGTCCCCGGTACTGAAGGAAGGAACGAGATGGACAACCACCACCTTGCCGTGAGCCTGCCTGCCGATCGCCTGACCCGTGTGCTGAACCTGCTGCGCAAGCTCGAAGCCGAACTGCCGTTCCTGATCATGCTGTCCGACGAGGAGCGCGACGCGATGCCGATCCTCGACGAGCGCAAGCTGGCCTACATCGACCGGGCGCTGCACCTCGTGGAGGCGCATCCGGACTTCATGCCGCGCGACTTCGAGGCCGACGAATTCGGCACCGACGTGCAGCTGGTCAAGGCGCTCGGCCTGATTCACAGCCATCTGCTGCCGCTGGCGCGCAAGCTCGATGATTCGCTGCGCTGCGCCGAGAACGACGCCTGCCGCGCCGCCCTCGAAGTCCATCGCCACGCCAGCCTCGAGGACCCGGCCGATACCGACAGCCTCGATGCGATGATCGACAGCCTGAGTCCGCGCCGCTTCCGCCGCTGCCACGTGAGCAACCCGGCGCATCCCTGAACGGCTGACCTGAACGGCTGACGGAGGGCCGGCGCCTGCGTGCCATACTCCGGCGCCCGCCGGCCTCCCGTCGTCTCCGACCCCCGCGCATGCTGCACCTGTACCACTCCAACCGCATGGAAATCCTGGCCGCGCAGCTTGCCGCGCGGCTCGGCGAGCCGGTCGATGACGGCTGGGCACCGGAGACGCTGGTGGTCGCCTCGAACGGCATGCGCCGCTGGCTGTGTCTCGATCTCGCCGACCGGCTCGGCATCTGCGCCAACCTGCACTTCCCGCTGCCGTCGCGGCTGTTCTGGGACATCTACCGCGCCGTGCTGCCCGGCGTGCCCACCGAATCGGCGTTCGCGACCCCGATCCTCGCCTGGCGCGTGCTCGCCGAGTTCGGCGGTCTCGATGACGATCCGGTCTGGGAGCCGCTGCGGGACTATCTCGCCGGCAGCGACGACTACGGCCGCTACGAGCTCGCGCGGCGCATCGCCGACACCTTCGACCAGTACCTGGTCTATCGGCCCAAATGGATCAAGAACTGGGAGAAAGGTGGCGCGGCCCCGGGCGGCAAGGGCAGGGAGGAAGATGAGGACGATGAGGACGGTGATGACTGTGAGGGCGGCTGGCAGGCGGCCTTGTGGCGGCGCTTGTCGGAGGTCGATGCCACGCACCGCGCACGCCTGCACCGGCAGTTCCTCAAAGCCCTGAAGCAATTGCACGAGCGTCCGGCCGGCATCCCGGCGCGGCTGTCCTTCATCGGCATCCCGGCGCTGCCGGCAGCCTGGCTGCAGACGCTGCTCGGGCTGGCGCGCTGGTGCGAGGTCGACCTGTACCTGCTCAATCCCTGCGCGCAGTTCTGGGGCATGATCGAGTCCGAGCGCACGATCGCGAAGATCGCACCCGAGGCCGATCACGCGGCGCTGTACCTCGAAACCGGCAACCGCCTGCTCGCATCGATGGGCCGGCTCGGCCGCGATTTCCATCATCTGCTCGCCGATTCCACCAGTGACCTGCCGGCCGCAGAGGCTTTCGAGGAGCCCGAGGCCGATACGCTGCTCGCCGTCGTGCAGCGTGACCTGCTGCGGCTCGAAAACCGCGGTGCCAACCACGCGCCCTCGGAGCACGACGGGTTCACGCTGTGGGCCGAGCCCTACCTCGCGGCAGCCGACGACCACTCGATCCAGATGCACGTCTGCCACTCGGCGACGCGCGAGATCGAGGTGCTGCACGAGCGGCTGCTGGCGCTGTTCGCGGCCGATGATTCGCTCGCGCCGACCGATGTCGTGGTCATGACCCCGGACATCGAGGCCTATGCACCGGCGGTCGAGGCGGTGTTCGGTGCCGCCGAGTCCGGCCTGTTCATCCCCTACGGCATCGCCGATCGCGGCGTGCGCGCCGAAAGTCCGCTGCTCGATGCCTTTCTGGCGCTGCTCGAACTGCCGGGCGGACGCTGGGGCGCCGAGACGGTCGCGAGCCTGCTCGATGCCGCGGCGCTGCGCCGGCGCTTCGGCATCCTTGAGGAGGACCTCGGCACGCTGCGCGACTGGCTGACGGCGACCGGCGTGCGCTGGGGACTCGATGCGGATCATCGGCAGTCGCTCGAACTGCCGGCCGAGTCCGCCCACACCTGGCGCGCCGGGCTCGACCGGCTGCTGCTCGGCATCGCGCTGCCCGGCGACGGCGAGCGCCTGTACGCCGGCGTGCTGCCGTATGACGAGGTCGAAGGTCACACCGCGCAGCTCGCCGGGCGGCTCGCGCAGTTCATCGACCGGCTCGCCGCGCTCGAATCCGGGCTGGCCGCTGCCCGCGCGCCGGCCGGCTGGTCTGGCACGCTGGCGGCGGTGTTCGAGGACTTCCTCGCGCCCGAGCCGGACGACGAGGCCGAGGCCGCGCGCCTGCGCACCGCGATCCAGCGTCTGGCCGAAACCGCAGCGATCGCCGGCTTCGGCGGCGCGGTGCCGCTCGCCGTCGCCCGGCGCTTCCTGCTCGCCGAACTCGAAGGCATGGGCAGCGTGCAGGGTTTCCTTGCCGGTGGCGTGACCTTCTGCGCGATGGTGCCGATGCGCGCGATCCCGTTTCGCGTCGTCTGCCTGATCGGCATGAACGACGGCGCCTATCCGCGCGTCAACCGCCCGCACGACTTCGATCTGATCGCCCGCCATCCGCGCCGTGGCGACCGCTCGCGGCGCAATGACGACCGTTACCTGTTCCTCGAAGCGCTGGTTTCGGCGCGCGACGTGTTCTACGTGTCCTGGACCGGCCGCAGCCAGCGCGACAACGCCGAGCTGCCGCCGTCGGTGCTGGTCGCCGAACTGCTCGATTACATCGCCCGTGCCGCACAGGACCCGCGGGACGGCGCAGCCGAAGCCGGGCAGCCGCAGGCCGATGCGCTCGAAGCCCTGCGCCGGGTGTGCGTCGAGCACCCGCTGACGCCCTGGGGCACGGCAGCCTTCGATGGCGGGGACCGGCGCCGCGCCAGTCATTCGCCGCGCTGGTGCCGGGCCGCGCAGCTCGCCGGGCGCGGCGAACGCATGCGCCGTGAGCCGTGCCCGGAGCCGCTGCCGGACCCGGAAACCGAATGGCTGACATTGAGCCCGGAGCGGCTGACCGATTTCCTGTGCGCCCCGGCGCGCTTCCTGCTGCGCGAGCGCCTGCGCCTGCGCCTCGACGAAGCCGAAGGCGAACTGGCCGAGACCGAACCCTTCCTGCTCGATGACTTTGCCGACCGGCGGCTGCGCGGCGAACTGCTGCGGTTGCGCCAGCGCGGTCTCGACCCGGATGCAGCCCGGCGCGTGCTCGCCGGTTCCGGCCTGCTGCCGCACGGCGCGGTCGGGCGCCTGCTGTATGCGCGCGAAGCGGCGGCCGTCGAAACCGTGCTCGCCCGCCTGCCGGCCGGCGGCGACACGGTGCTGCTGGAACCGCTGCCGGTCGATCTGACGCTCGCCGGCGTGCGGCTGCTCGGCTGGCTGCGTGAAGTCGGCGGACACGGGATTCTCGTCGCCGAGCCGAATCCGCCGGGCTGGCGCGAGCGCCTGCGGCTGTGGGTGCGGCATCTGCTGCTCTGCCGGGCGGTGCAGGCGGGCCTGAGGATGCCGGACGGGACCGAAGTCCCCGCCCGCAGCCTCTGCCACGGTCCGGATACCGGCTTTGCCTTCACGCCGGTCGCGAATCCCGACGCCGTGCTGGAGCCGCTGCTGGCGCTGTATCGCAGCGGGCTGCTGCGCCCGTCGGCATTCATCCCGCCGGTGGCCTGGGCCTGGTGGCAGGGCAAGCCCGACGACACGCCGGAGCGGGCCATCGCGCAGGCCCTGAGGAAATGGGAAGGCGACGATTTCACCGGCAGCCACGCCTGCGCCGACGATCGCTGGAACCGCTGTGCCTACGACGGCGTGCTGCCGGCGGCCGATGCCTGGCAGACGGTGGCGCGCGGCGTGTTCGCGGTGATGACGGGGCATGAGACTACTATCGGGGACTCTGCCCCAGATACGGGAATCCGCTCATGAACGATACCGTCACGCTCGATCCGCAGGGCCGGATCGACATTCCGGAAACCATTCGCGAAGCCCTGCACCTGCAGAGCGGACAGCGGTTCGTCATCGTCACGCACGGTGACTCGATCACGCTGGTGCCGGAGCGTTCGATCGCCTGGGCACGGGGCATCCTGAAAGGGGCTGATCCGGCGAATCACCGTGATCGGGAGTCCACGGCCGATGACCCTTCATGAACCCCGGGTACTGGTCGATACCTGCGGCTGGATCGAATGGCTGACCGACGGCGTGCTGGCCAGCCACTTCGAGCCGTATCTGGCGGATCCGGCTCATCTCGTCGTGCCGTCGATCCTGCAGTTCGAGCTGTACCGATGGATCCGGCGCGAACGCGGCGAATCGCTGGCCCTGCAGATCATCGCCATCACCCATCAGGGACAGCTCATGGGCATTGATGCGCGTCTGGCCATCCTGGCAGCCGATCTGGCCCTGCAGTACCGGCTGGCGATGGCGGATGCGCTGATCTACGCATGTGCGCAGTCCGCAGGCTGCGAACTGATCAGCTCGGACCGGCATTTCTGCGGCCTGCCCGGCGTCGTTCATTTCCAGAAACGTGCATGAGTCCGAACGCTGAGCCCGGAACACCGCGCATGTCCGACATGCACCCGCTCGACGTCCTGAACGTCCCGCTCGATTGCGCCAACCTGATCGAGGCCAGCGCCGGCACCGGCAAGACCTATGCGATCGCGAGCCTGGTGCTGCGGCTGGTGGCCGAGCGCGGCGTGCGCATCGACCGGATTCTGGTCGTCACCTACACCAAGGCCGCGACCGCCGAACTGCGCGGACGCATCCGCATGCGGCTGGTGCAGGCTCGCGACGCGTTTCGGGGCGCCCCGACCGACGATGCCGTCTGCAGGGCGCTGATCGCACGGGCAGAACAGCAGGAGCGGGAAAACAGGAAGCGCCGTGAGCACAGGGCAGCCCACGAAAAACCGGAAGGGAAAGCCCAGGAGCGCGCGGACGAAGGCGGAACGCTGATCCGCTGGGCCCGGCGGCTCGATGCCGCGGTGCTCGCCTTCGACGAGGCGGCGATCTTCACGATCCACGGCTACTGCCAGCGCGCGCTGGCTGATCACGCCTTCGCCGCCGGCGAGTCCTTCGAGACCGAACTGCTCGCCGACGACTCCGGCCTGCTCGAAGAGGTCGTGCAGGATTTCTGGCGTCTGCAGCTCTACAACGCAGCGCCGGTGCTGGTCATGCAGGCGCTCGATGCCGGGCTGACGCCGGCACGCCTCGCGCAGCAGATCCGCGGCTGTCTCGGCAAGCCCTACCTGAGCTATGACGAACCGCCGGCCCCGGACATCGACACGGCGCAGGCTGCGTTCGAGCGTGCCTTCGCGGTGGCGGCCGAGTGCTGGCAGCGTCAGGGCATCGAGGTCGGAGCGCTGCTGCATCAGGCCGAGCTGAGCCGCACCAGCTACCGGCTGGCTTCGATTCCCGGCTGGTGCGCCGAACTCGATGCCTGGTTCGCCGGGGAGCCGAAAGCCGCGCTGCCGGAGAAGTTCGCGCAGTTCACGTCCGCGAAGCTCGTGAAGGCGACGAAGAAGGGCGCAACGCCGCCGCGGCATGCGTTTTTCGACTGCGCCGACGGGCTGGCTGCAGCGGTCGAGGCCCTCGCCACCGCCTTCGAGGGCTGGCTCGCACGGCTGCGCTGGCAGCTGCTGCGCTGGTGCAGCGAGGAACTGCCGCGGCGCAAGCAGCGGCTGCAGAAGCTCGCCTACGACGACCTGCTGACGCGGCTGGCCGCGGCGCTCGCGAGCGGCGACCTCGGAAAGCGGCTGTCCGAAAGCCTCGCCGGACGCTACGAGGCGGCACTGATCGACGAATTCCAGGACACCGACCCGACGCAGTACGAGATCTTCCGCGCCATCTACACGGGCCGCAGCCAGCCGGTGTTCTTCGTCGGCGATCCGAAACAGGCGATCTACGCCTTCCGCGGCGCCGACGTGTTCGCCTACCTGCGCGCCAGTGACGATGCACCGGCCCGGCACACGCTGGCGGTCAACTGGCGCTCCTCCCCGGCCTTGATCCGCGCCATCAACGCGCTGTTCGGACTGCGGCCCGATGCCTTCCTGCTGCGCCGCATCCACTTTCATCCGGTCGAAGCCTCACCGGCGGCCAGGCCGGACTTCGTCGCGCCGGACGGCCGGGCCGCGCTGCAGCTCTGGCGGCTGCCGCCCGGTGAGGGCGACAAGGCCCTCGGCAAGGGACAGGCCAATGCGCTGGTGGCCGCGGCGACCGCGCAGCGCATCGCCGAACTGCTGAAGGCCGGCCAGAAGGGGGAGGCGCGCATCGGCGCGCGGGCCCTGCACGGCGGCGACATCGCCGTGCTGGTGCGCTCGCACACGCAGTCGGCGGCGATCCGCGATGCGCTGCTCGCCCTCGGCGTGCCCTGCGTGCTGCAGTCGCGCGACAGCGTGTTCGCAAGCCGCGAGGCCGAGCTGCTGATGCGCCTGCTGGCGGCCGTGCTCGATCCGCGCCACGAGGGACGCGTGCGCGCGCTGCTGCTGACCGACGCCTGCGGCCTCGACCTGGTGCAGCTCTGGGCCCTCGGTCAGGACACGAAGCCCTGGGAGGCGATGCTCGAACGCTTCCACCGGCTGCGCACGATCTGGTTCGGCCGCGGCGGCTTTCCGGCGATGTTCCGCCACTGGCTCAGCGATTTCGATGTCGCCGCCCGCCTGCTCGAATGGCGCGACGGCGAGCGGCGGCTGACCAATCTGCTGCATCTGGCCGAGCTGCTGGCCGCCGCGATCGCCGAGGACCGCCTGACGCCGGAGGCGAGCCTCGCCTGGCTCAGTGATGCGCGGGCAGCGGCCGGGGTCGAGGACGAGACCCGTCAGCTGCGCCTCGACAGCGATGCGCAGCGCGTGCAGATCGTCACGATCCACCGCAGCAAGGGCCTCGAATACCCGGTCGTGTTCTGCCCGTATCTGTGGAACGGCCGGCTGTGGGCGAACGACGAGGTGCTGGTGCGCGCCCATGAGGGGAATCCGGAGAATCCCGACGATTCCGCCTTCGGCCGCAGCCGGCTCGAATTCGCCGCCGGTCCCGACAGCGAGCTGCGCAGGCAGGCCGTGCGCGAGGAACTCGCCGAGAACCTGCGCCTCGCCTACGTGGCGCTGACGCGGGCGCGGTATCGCTGCTATCTGGTCTGGGGCGCGGCCAGCGAATCCGAGCGCAGCGCGCTCGCCTGGCTGCTGCACCCGCACCGTCTGCCCGATGCCGCCGCCGTGCTCGCTGCCGGCAACGGGCGCAAGTCCTGGCTCGCCGATGATCTGCTCAGGGCCGATCTCGACGCGCTGCTCGCCGCCGCAGGCGACACCTGCACGATCCAGCCCCTGCCGCAGACCGGGCCGGGCCTGCGCTACCGTCCCGCTCTGCCGCCGGCCGAGCGCCTGCAGGCCGCGGGGTTCGGGCGCCGGCTGCCGACGGGGCGGCGCACGACCAGCTTCACGCAGCTCGCCGAAGGCCGCAGCCACGAAGGCCCGGACCGCGACACGCTCGCCGCGCAGCCGCCGGCGAAACCGGCAGCAGCGCAGTCGCCGGTCGAAACCGCCGCGCCCCGGCGCGATTTCCGCAGCTTCCCGCGCGGCGCCGAGGCCGGCACCTGCCTGCACGCGATGCTGGAACGCCTCGATTTCGCCGCCGATGACGAAGCCATCGGGCTGATTGCAGCCGAGGAACTCAAACGCGCCGGCATTGCTGCGGACTGGCTGCCGGCGGCAGTCGATGGCATCCGCGCGACGCTGACGACCGCGCTCGATGACAGCGGCCTGCGCCTCTGCGAGCTGCCGGCGGATGCGCGCCGGGCCGAGCTGGAGTTCACGTTTCCGCTCGGGCGCATCCGTGCCGACGGCCTCGGGGCCGTGCTGCGGGCGCACGGCGTGTCGATGCCGGGCCTGGCGTTCAAGGACATCGAGGGCTATCTGCGCGGCTTCATCGATCTGGTCTGCGAGGCCGGCGGGCGGGTCTTCATCATCGATTACAAGTCCAACTGGCTCGGTCCCGAGGCCGGCGACTACCACGTCGAACGCCTGCCGGCGGCGATGGACGCCGCCGGCTACCGGCTGCAGTACCTGCTCTACTGCGTCGCGATCGTGCGCTTCCTGCGCCGGCGCCGGCCCGGCTGGCGCTATGAAACCGGCTTCGGCGGCGTGCGCTACCTGTTCCTGCGCGGCCTCGACCCGGCGCTCGGCCCGACGCACGGCGTGTTCGCCGAGCGCCCGGCCGAGGCGCTGATCGACGCGCTCGATGCGTATCTGGCCAGCGGCGATGTGATGAGCGCCTGAGCCCGCGCATCGGAGGCCGGAATATGCGGGGCGCACGGACAGCCGGATTGCGGGGTGCCCGTCAGGGAGGTCCGGCATCCGCCAGCCGCTGCAGCAGGCCGGTCAGGCAGGTGATCTCGTCCTCGCCCAGCGCCTGCGTCAGCCACGCCCGCAGGCCGACCAGCATGTCGGCCATCGCCGCTTCGATCGCCTGCCGGCCGGCCTCGCTCAGCTGCACCGGCTTCACTCGCTGATCGCCGGCCGAAGGCGGGCGCAGCAGCAGGCCGCGGGCTTCGAGCTGCAGCATCAGCTTGGTCAGCCCGCCCGAAGTGATGACGACCTGATCGCGCACCTGCGACGGCGTCAGCCGGTGGGGCGGGGCGCTGTTGCGCAGCGTCGCCAGCACGTCGAACTCGGCCGCCGACAGCCGGTGCCGGCTCAGCACCGGCTGCATGTGCGCCAGCGAACGGCTGCGTGCCCATTGCAGCGACAGGAACAGCGGCACGCACAGCGGGTCGAGCGCGGTATCCCAGCGCCCGGTGTCCGGACGACGGTTTCCGGCCATGCCTGCAGTTCCTCCGGTGGTGGTGGGGATTGCAACGCAATCGCGGGTCTTGCGTAACGCAGGGTAACTTATCTTGCTGGAAAGATATTGGCTGCCTAGCATTCCGGTGCATCCCTCATGCAGACCAGCGTTCAGGCGGCGCCATCATGCGTGTCATCCAGCGGGTTTTCCTGGCATTTCCGGTATTGCTCACGGCGCTCTGGATTCTGGGCGATCCCGGCGCCTTCAGCGGACTGAACGGATTCTTTGCCTGGCGCAATGTCCTGATGCAGTACAGCGGCGTGCTCGGCATCGGCGTCATGAGTTTCGCGATGCTGCTGAGTCTGCGTCCGGCCTGGTTCGAGCGCCGGCTCGGCGGACTCGACAAGCTGTACCGGCTGCACCGATGGCTCGGCATCGCCGGACTGTCGATCACGGTTGCGCACTGGCTGCTGGCGCAGGGACCGAAATGGCTGGTGCAGCTCGGCTGGCTGCAGCGCGGCAACCGGCCGCCCCGGCCCCTGCTGCCCGAAGGCTCGCTGCAGCAATGGTTCGCGCATCAGCGCGGATTCGCCGAAGGCGTCGGCGAATGGGCGTTCTATGCCGCCGTGGTCCTGATGCTGCTGGCGCTCGTCAAATGGTTTCCGTACCGGCGTTTCTTCCAGACGCACCGGCTGCTTGCCGTGTGCTATCTGGCGCTGGTGTTCCATTCCGTCGTGCTGCTGCGCTTCGAATACTGGAGCACGCCGCTCGGAGCCGGACTTGCACTGCTGATGGCAGGCGGCTGCGTCGGGGCCGTGATGGCCTTGCTGCGCCGTCACCTCGGCGGCCGGCGCATCCGCGGCCGCGTGGTCGGCCTGCAGCGCCAGCCGGAGATCGGCGTGCTGGGGGTCGACATCGAGCCGGACGCCGGATGGCCGGGCCACGAGGCCGGACAGTTCGCGTTCATCAGCTTCGATGACGCCGAGGGGCCGCACCCGTTCACGATCGCGTCGGCATGGAGCGGCGAGCCGCGCCTGCGCTTCCTGATCAAGGCGCTGGGCGACTACACGCGCCTGCTGCCGGGCCGGCTGCACGTCGGCAGCGTCGTGACGCTCGAAGGCCCCTACGGACGCTTCACGTTCGAAGGCGACGCCCGCCGGCAGATCTGGATCGGCGGCGGCATCGGCATCACGCCGTTCCTCGCCCGCCTGCAGGCACTCGGCAGCGCGCCGGACGGCCGCGACATCGATCTCTTCCACAGCACCGCGCAATACGATCCGGACGTGATCGCCCGGCTGCAGCGCGAGGCGACGGCCGCGAAGGTGCGCCTGCACGTGCTCTGGGACCCGCGCGACGGCCGGCTCGATGTCGCCGGCATCGTCAGCCAGGTGCCGGACTGGCGCGAGGCCGACGTCTGGTTCTGCGGGCCGGGCGGATTCGGGCGCGCGATCCGCGATGGCCTGCTGCGACTGGGACTGCCGGCCGAGCGCTTTCATCAGGAATTGTTTGAAATGCGCTGACGCTCCGGCCGGACGGGACGCAGAGGCGCTGCGTCCCGCCTCCGGCTTGATTGCCGGTGTGACGGCTCAATAGGAGAACAACACCCGCGACAGCAGATACGCGACCGTCGTCGAAACGCCGACGCCGATCAGGCCGGGAATCATGAAGCTGTGATTGAGCAGGTACTTGCCGATGTGCGTGGTGCCGGTGCGGTCCATGTTGATCGCGGCCAGATCGCTCGGATAGAACGCGAAGAAGAAATACGCATAACTCGACGGCATCAGCCCGAGCAGCAGCGGCACGGGCAGCGACAGGGCCAGTCCGAACGGAATCATGATCGTCAGCGTCGCGGCCTGGCTTTTCACGAAAGCCGACACCGCGAACATCGCCAGCGCAAACGTCCACGGCGCGAACTTGACCATCGCTTCGATCTGCTCGATCAGGAAGGCCTTGTTGCCGCTGACGAAGGTGTCGCTCATCCACGCGATGCCGAAGATCGACACGACCGCGATCATGCCGGCCGTGAACACGCTGGAGCGGGCGATGTCCGGCGCCTTGACGCCGGTCGCGAACAGGATCAGCGCGCCGAAGCCGAGCATGACGATCTGCACGATGGTCGTCATCGGCACGGCCTTGCCGCCGAACACCGGCACCAGCACCGGAAAGAGCGCCAGCATGACGATCGTGAGCACGCCGCCGAAGAACAGCGCCACCGACAGCTTCGCGGTCTTCGGCAGCTCGGTGCCGAGCGTCGTCACCGACACGTCGAGCGCGGCGCGAAACTGCGGGTCGGCGAGCCGGGCCTGATATTCGGGATCATCGGCGAGGTCCTTGCCGCGCTTCATGCTCCAGAGGGCCGCCACCAGCACCCCGGCGAGCCCGGCCGGCAGCGTGATCATCACGATGTCGAACAGCCCGACCGGCGTCGGCGTCTTCGCTGCGAAGGCGAGGAAGGTGGTCACGGCCGCGGCGACCGGGCTGGCGGTGATGCCCATCTGCGAGGCGACGCTGGAGATCGCCATCGGCCGCTCCGGGCGGATGCCGGTGCGCAGGGCCACGTCGCCGATCACCGGCAGCAGCGCATAGACGGCGTGGCCGGTGCCGACGCACACCGTCAGCAGGAAGGTCGCGAGCGGCGCGAGCAGCGTCACGCGCTGCGGGTAGGCGCGCAGCAGCCTTTCGGTCTGCTGCACCAGCCAGTCGAGACCGCCGGCGACCTGCAGCGTCGCCGAGGCCGTGACCACGGCGAGGATGATCAGCATCACGGTGACCGGCGGTTCCGACGGCGGCGTGCGGAACACGAACACCAGCACGGCGACACCGAGGCCGCCGATCAGCCCGAGCGCCACGCCGCCGCGGCGGATGCCGAGCAGGATGGCGCCGAGCACCAGGATGAATTCAAGCCAGAAGGTCCACATCGCACTTCTCCCGGGGGGACGGGCAAGACCACGCACCGGCTCGCGCCGGACGACTGCCACCGGTCCCGGCGCGGGAGGGCGGCGCGAGGACCGGCGGTTGCTGCGCAGCATGGGCGCCGTGTGCAGTCACGGACATGACGCAGGTCGGGTTCTGATGCGATGCAGCAGCGGATCGGCAGGCAGGGCCGTGCGGGCGGAAAGCTGGATTGCCGGCGGCTGCCTTCGGGCCGGATGATCTTTTGATAATTATTTTTATACCATCATTTTTTGTTTAAACCGGCCTTAGTCCGTCCGGGCACTCATGCAGCCCATGCAGCCATTTACGCAGGCCGGGGTCCGAGCGAGCGTGCTGCACCGTGTGCAGCGGTTCCGGAGTGTCCGATCATGCAGTCCCGCCGCAATGCCTCGCTGTTCACGCGCTTCGCCTCGGCCACCGCCCGCTGCTCGGGCCGGCCGGTCACCTTCGTGCTCGCGTTCCTGGTCATCGTCGTCTGGGGCGTGACCGGGCCGCTGTTTCATTACAGCGATACCTGGCAGCTGGTCATCAACACCGGCACGACCATCGTCACCTTCCTGATGGTGTTCCTGATCCAGAACACCCAGAACCGCGACGCCGAGGCCGTGCAGGTCAAGCTCGACGAGCTGATCCGCGCCACGCGCGGTGCGCACAACGCGCTGCTGAACCTGGAGGAGCTCGAAGACCGCGACATCGAGCGCATCCGCGTGCGCTACCAGCGGCTGGCCGAGGAGGCGAGGGCGGCGCTGCGCAGTGACGGTGGCGGCGATACCGACACGCCGGAAGCCAGCGGGGACGGGGCGGCGGCCGACGGGGGGCGCCGGCAGGACTGATGCGTTGAAAATATTCGTCCCGTACCTGTCTCCGATTCCCGGGGGCCGGCGTATCGGTCAGCAGGCAGCCCGCACGAGGCCGCCGCTGACCGAACTCCCGCCTCCGAGGATCCGCACGATGAACATCCTGCTCCGCAGCCACGCCGACCGTCGCCTGCCCGCCCTCACCCTCGCGGCCGCGCTCGGCCTCACCCTCGCCGGCTGTGCCGGTGCGCCGGTCGCCGCCACCGGCAGCGCGCCGCTGACCGATGCCGGCGGGCGCACGCTGTACACCTTCGACAAGGACGGCGACGGCGTCAGCCGCTGCGCGGCGACCTGCACCGCGACCTGGCCGCCGTATGTGGTCAAAGCCGGTGAAAACCCGGCCGGCATGAGCGCGATCACCCGCGAGGACGGCAGCCGCCAGTGGTCGCTGGCCGGCCGGCCGCTGTACTTCTTCGCCGGCGACCAGAAGCCCGGCGATGCGCGCGGCGACGGCGTCGGCGGCGTCTGGCACCTCGCGCGCAATGCTGCGCCGGCGGCGAGCGTCGCGAGCAGCAGCGGCAGCAGCTACGGCTACTGAGCCGGCTGTCAGGCGCTGAGGCGCCGGCCTGCACGAGCGGGTCTTGCGCGCCCCGGATCGCGGCGCAGGCGCAGCGATTCGATGACAGAACACATCCAGTCGACAGCGAGCCGGGCCTTCGTGCCCGACCCGGGAGGTTTCCCATGTCCGCGATTGCGCCTTCTGCTGCTTCCTGCACCAGCTCCTCAAGCCGTTCCTCAGACCGCTCCGCCAGCCGTCGTCCGGCGCGCTGGCGGCGGCAGCTGCTGGGGGCTGCGCTGGCCGCGACCGCGGCCGCCTCGGCCGGTGCGTCGCCGCTGCTGTTCTCCGGCACCGGTGCCGCGGCGACGACCGCCTTCGATGCCTTCCGCGGCGCGATCGGTGGCGGCAGCCGCATCACCTGGGACGGCGTGCGCCTCGATGGCAGCGACGTGAATCCGGCGACCCAGGTGCTGATCCCCGGCAGCACGGTGGCGATCCCCGAGAACCGCTTCACCGCCGCCGGGGCGCTGTTCGCCGATCCGTATGCGGTCGCCGGCGATGGCTTCGCCGCCGCCAACCCGGCAACCGCCGGCCAGTTTCCGGCCTTCACGCCCGGCAACACCTTCGTGATGTTCGATACCGACGGCAGCGACTTCGACGACCGCTTCATCGAGCAGAGCTTCGTGCTGCCCGGCACGACGACCGCGGCCGGTACGCGCGGCTTCGGGGCGATCTTCGTCGGCGTCGAGCAGGCCGGCAGCAGCAGCATCGAGTACTTCGGCCGCAACGCGCTCGGCGAGCGCATCAGCCTCGGGCACTTTGCGGTCGAGGCCGGCAGCGGGCCATCCGACACGCAGTTCCTCGGCGTGCTGTTCGATGCGGCGATCGTTGCCGACGTGGTGCTGACGGTCGGCACGCACGCGCTGTTCGGCTTCGACGGCACGACGCTGCGCAGCTTCGGCGCGCAGACGCCGGGGACCGATCTCGCCGTCACCGACGACTTCGTGTTCGCGCGCCCCGAGGCGCTGGTCACGGTGCCGGAGCCGCCGCCGCTCGCGCTCGGCTTCGCGGCCCTCGGTGCCGCGCTGACGCTGCGCCGGCTGCGGCCGGCCGACTGAAAGCCTGCGCTCCTGCAGTCCGCCGCTCGCCGGCCACGACCAGCAACAGCCTGCGGGCGGCGATCTCCCGCGACAGCGGCCGCGCTGCGCGCGCCGCACATCCCCCTTGACGACAGGCCGGGCAGGGACCCGGCCATCCCGACTTCCGGAGTTTTCATCATGACGATGCAGGATCTGCACGGTCACGCGCTCAGCGGCGCCAGTGCCCAGGCTCTCGACGCCTTCGAAATCGCGCTGCGCGAACTGCGCTGCCTGAGTGGTGACCCGCTCGGCCACGCCGAGGCGGCGGTCGCGGCCGCGCCGGAGTTCACGATGGCGCATGCGCTGCGTGCCTGGCTGTTTCTGGTCGGCACCGACGCCGGGGCCGTGCCGCTGGCGCGCGAGGCGCTGGCGCAGGCCCGGGCCCTGCCGGCCGATGCCCGGGAGGCACGGCATCTGGCGGCGATCGGGCACTGGTGTGCCGGACGCTGGCGGCTGGCGGCGCGCACGCTCGAAGACCTGAGCCTCGAGCATCCGCACGACCTGCTGGCGCTGCAGCTCGGGCAGCAGCTCGACTTCTTCACCGGCGACCAGCGCCTGCTGCGGGATCGCATCGCCCGGGCGCTGCCGGCCTGGTCGCCGGACATGCCCGGCTATCACGCGCTGCTCGGCATGTATGCGTTCGGGCTGGAGGAGAACGGCGATTTTCACAACGCCGAGCGCTACGGCCGCCGGGCGATCGAACTGGAGCCGCGCGACGCCTGGGCGCAGCACGCGGTCGTGCACGTGCTGGAGATGCAGGGCCGGCGCGATGACGGCATCCGCTGGATGACCGGTCAGTCCGGCTGGAAGCAGTGCGGGCTGCTCGCCGTGCACAACTGGTGGCATCTGGCCCTGCATTACCTCGGCCTCGACGATGTCGATGCGGCGCTGCAACTGCTCGACGGCCCGATCGACGGGCACCGGCCGACGCTGGCGCTGGAGCTGATCGACGTGAGCGCGCTGCTCTGGCGCCTGCGCCTGCGCGGCGTCGATGTCGGCGAGCGCTGGGTGTCGGTCGCCGAGCGCTGGAGCGCCTGCGCCGGGCACGGCTGGTATGCGTTCAACGACCTGCACGCGGCGATGGCCTTCGCCTGTGCCGGCCGGGTGGACCTGCTCGAACAGCTCGACGCCACGCAGCGCGCGGCGCAGACGCGCGCAGACGACAACGCCGGCTTCCTGCTGGCGGTCGGGCGGGCGGCGACCGAGGCCGTGATCGCGCACGTCGCCGGCGATCACCGGCGCACGGTCGAGCGGCTGCGCGACCTGCGCAGCCACGCCCGCGCCTTCGGCGGCAGCGATGCGCAGCGCGACCTGCTCGACCAGACGCTGATCCACTCCGCGCGCGCGAGCGGCCAGCCGGCGCTGGCCCGCGGTCTGGAAGCCGAACGCTCGCTGCTGGCCCGCCAGCGCGCCGGCGCCAGACCCGCGGTGGCGCTGCAATCTGCAGTGCACTGATCCGGCAGTTGATTTTCATCCTTCCCCCACCGGGGGAAGGGCCGTGGATGAGGGGGCGGTATGGCACGGAATCATGGCGGGTGATGGTGCTCTGATCGCTGCCCTGCGGACCGGGATGCCTGCCGATCCCGGCCGGCAGCGGGCATCCCGCTGCGGCATCATCCGGCCAGGGCTGCGAACCGCAGCGCCATGCGCCGGGTCGATATCCGGATGACTGCCGATCCCGAAAAGACCTCTGCCTTCCACGAAGCCCCCGCTGCGGCCGGCGCGACTCCGGCCGGCACAACGCTGCCGGCCAGCGCTGCCTGGCGCGCGACGCTCGATGCCGCCGTCGCCGCGGCCGGTCAGGCCTGGCTTGCC
>NZ_DAOLKE010000039.1:0-9477 GCF_035331805.1 Plasticicumulans sp.
CTCGTGCCTCCGAGCGCCAGAGCGGCGCCGAGCGCGACCGCAATCTGCTTCTTCATCATGTGTTTAGCCCTTTGGTTCAGATCGTAAGGCCGGAAGCCAGGAGCGCGGCGCCAGTCCGCGGGAATTAGCCTCAGTCCTGAGAGCAGCGCGCTGTCTCCTGTCAGGCAAGCAATGGGCCATGATTGATAACATGATGAATATAAAGGGATGTAGCTAGGGTGATATGGGAGAGGGTGAACCCACATGTAAAATAATCTGACTGCAGTGGAGGCCGCCGGCCGGGGGGGCGGGCGGCTTGTCGGCGTGTTGCCGGTATACTGCGGCGCACCGGCCGGTCATGGCGTGCATCCGGCGGCATGCCGCAGGTCAACATCAGCAAGGGGCAGAGATGAGCGAGCAGAAGTACGACGTGATCGTGATCGGCACGGGACCGGGCGGCGAAGGGGCGGCGATGAAGGCCACCAAGTCGGGCAAGCTGGTTGCAGTGGTCGAGAAGTACAACGCCGTCGGTGGCGGCTGCACGCACTGGGGCACGATCCCGTCCAAGGCCCTGCGCCATGCGATCAACCGGATGATGGAGTTCAACCGCAGCGCGCTGTACCGCAGCCTCGGCCGGGCGGTGCGGTTTTCGTACCCCGACCTGCTGAAGACGGCCGAGTCGGTGATCGCGCAGCAGGCGACCGTGCGCCGCGACTTCTACGACCGCAACGGCATCCCGATCTATCGCGGCACCGCCCGCTTCGTCGATGCGCACACGATCGAGCTGCGGGGCGCCCAGCCGGTGCGGCTGCGCGCGGATCACTTCGTCCTCGCCACCGGTTCACGTCCGTACCGGCCGTCCGACGTCGACTTCAACCATCCGCGCGTGTTCGACAGCGACACGATCCTGAGCATGGCCTACACGCCGGAGTCGATCTCGATCTACGGCGCGGGCGTGATCGGCTGCGAATACGCGAGCATGTTCCGCAACATGGGCTGCAAGGTGAACCTGATCAACACCCGCGACCAGTTGCTGTCCTTCCTCGATGACGAGATCACGCACGCGCTGAACTATCACCTGCGCGACCAGGGGGTCGTGATCCGCCACAACGAGACCTACGAGCGCGTCGAGGCGCAGTCCGACGGCGTGGTCATGCACATGAAGTCCGGCAAGCGCATCAAGAGCGACATCGTGCTGTGGGCCAACGGCCGCACCGGCAACGCCCAGCACATGGGGCTCGAAGAACTCGGCATCCGCCCGAACGGCCGCGGCCAGATCGATGTCAACGCGCACTACCAGACGGCGCTCGATCACATCTACGCAGTCGGGGATGTCATCGGCTATCCGAGTCTCGCCAGCGCCTCCTACGATCAGGGGCGCTTCGCCGCGACGCACATGGCCGACGGCGTCTGCGACAGCCGGCTCGTCGAGTACGTGCCGACCGGCATCTACACCTCGCCGGAGATCAGCTCGGTCGGGCGCACCGAGCGGGAGCTGACCGAGGCCTGCATCCCGTACGAGGTCGGCTATGCGTGGTTCAAGAGCCTCGCGCGTGCGCAGATCACCGGCAAGACCGTCGGCATGCTGAAGCTGCTGTTCCACCGCGATACGCTGGAACTGCTCGGCATCCACTGCTTCGGCGATCAGGCCGCCGAGATCGTGCACATCGGCCAGGCGATCATGGCGCAGCGCGGCGAGGCCAATTCGCTGCTGTACTTCGTCAACACGACCTTCAATTATCCGACCATGGCCGAGGCGTACCGTGTCGCGGCCCTGAACGGACTGAACCGCGCCCGCTGATCCGCAGCGGGCGAGGCAGGTCGTGGCGGCAGGCAGCGGCTTCGCGCAGGCGCCTGGTGCGCCGCGGCGGCGGCAGTGATCGATGGGGGGAGGCAGTCCATGGATGTCACACCGTATCTGAAGCTGATGGTGGACCGCGAGGCCTCGGATCTCTTCTTCTACGTGGGGGCGCCGGTCAACATCAAGATCGAAGGCACGGTCATGCCGCTCGGCAACGTGCCGCTGAAGCCCGGTGCGGTGCGCGAGATTGCCTACTCGCTGATGACCGACAGTCAGATCCGCGAATTCGAACGCGACCTCGAATCGAACTTCGCGCTGTCGGTCAGCGAGATCGGCCGTTTCCGCGCCAATGTCTTCCGCCAGCGCGGCGAGGTGTCGATGGTCATCCGCTACATCAAGCAGCGGATTCCGGATTTCGTCGAGCTGAGCCTGCCGCAGATCCTCGGCAATCTGGTCATGGAGAAGCGCGGGCTGGTGCTGATGGTCGGCTCGACCGGCTCGGGCAAGTCGACCTCGCTCGCGGCGATGATCGATCACCGCAACAGCAATGCCGCCGGCCACATCCTGACCATTGAAGACCCGATCGAATTCGTGCATCACCACAAGAAGTCGGTGATCGGCCAGCGCGAGATCGGCATCGACACGCACAGCTACGGCGATGCGCTGAAGAACGCGCTGCGCGAGGCGCCGGACGTGATCCTGATCGGCGAGGTGCGCGACGCCGAGACGATGAAGTACTCGATCAGCTACGCCGAGACCGGCCACCTGTGCCTGTCGACGCTGCACGCCAACCATGCCAACGGCGCGCTGGAGCGCATCATCAACTTCTTCCCGGAAATCGCGCGGCCGCAGCTGCTGATGGACCTGTCGCAGAACCTGCGCGCGATCGTGTCGCAGCGCCTGATCATCGGGGTCGACGGCCGGCGCGTGCCGGCGGTCGAGATCATGCTGAACACGCCGTACATCTCCGAGCTGATCCTCAAGGGCAAGTTCGAGAGCATCAAGGAGGCGATGGCGCAGGGCACCGAGATCGGCATGAAGACCTTCGACCAGGCGCTGTACGACCTGTACAAGGGCGGGCGCATCAGCAAGGACGAGGCCGTGCGCAACGCCGATTCGCGCAACAACGTCAGCCTGCAGATCCGCCTCTCCGAGGGCATGGGTCAGGGCAAGGCGGCGCCGGACCCGCTCGGTGCCTCGCTGAAGGTCACGCCGAAGGACGTGCGCTGAGCCCGCCCCCGCCGTTTTCCCGCCCGCGCGACCGCAGCCCGCTGCGGTCGCGTCGTTTTGGCGGACCTGAAGGTTCATGCCGATGACTGTCGAGGAAGCCTCCCGATGACCCGTCCCCGCATCGCCGCACGGATGGCCGGCATCGCCCCGTTTCACGTCATGGAACTGCTCGCCCGCGCCCAGGCGCTCGAAGCCGCCGGCCGCGACATCGTGCACATGGAGGTCGGCGAGCCGGATTTCGTCACGGCCGCGCCGGTCGTCGAGGCCGGCCGGCGTGCGCTCGCCGAGGGGCGCACCGCGTACACGGCCGCCAAGGGGCTCACGGCGCTGCGCACGGCGATCAGCGATGACTACGCACGCCGCTACGGCGTCGGCGTCGATCCGGACTGCATCCTCGTCACGCCCGGTGCCAGCGGTGCGCTGCTGCTCGCCGCCGGCGTGCTGCTCGATCCGGGCGAGCGCTGCCTGCTCGCCGATCCGAGCTATCCGTGCAACCGGCATTTCGTGCGCTTCTGCGGCGCCGAGGCGCTCGGCATCCCGGTCGGGGCCGACACCCGCTTCCAGCTGACGCCGGAGCTCGTCGCCGCGCACTGGGATGCGCGCACCGCGGCGGTGATGCTCGCCTCGCCGTCGAATCCGACCGGCACCTGCGTGCCGCCGGCGGCCCTGGCCGGCATCCACGCCGAGGTGCGCGCGCGCGGCGGGGCGCTGATCGTCGACGAGATCTATCAGGGTCTGGTCTACGACGGGGAGCCGGCGACGGCGCTCGCCGGGGGCGAGGACGTGTTCGTGATCAACAGCTTCTCGAAGTACTTCGGCATGACCGGCTGGCGGCTCGGCTGGCTGGTGGCGCCGGCCTCGCACGTGCGCGAGGCCGAGAAGCTCGCGCAGAACCTGTTCCTTGCCGCCTCGACGCCGGCCCAGCACGCCGCACTCGCGGCCTTCACGCCCGAGGCCGAGGCGATCTTCGTCGAGCGGCGCGAGGCCTTCCGCCGCCGGCGCGACCGGCTGGTGCCGGCGCTGCGCGAACTCGGCTTCGGCGTGCCGGTGCAGCCGGACGGCGCGTTCTACGTCTACGCCGACGCCGGCCGGCACACGGACGATGCCTACGCGTTCTGCTTCGAACTGCTGGAGGCCGCCGGGGTGGCGATCACGCCGGGCATCGACTTCGGTGCGCACGAGGCCGCGACGCATGTGCGCTTCGCGTACACGACCGGGCTGGATCGCATCGAACTCGCGCTGGAGCGTCTGCGCCGTTTTCTCGGGCGCTGAGGCGGATCAGTCGCGGGCGTGCAGGGGCTGCGAAATCCCCTGCCGCCGGTGAGTCGTGAGTGCGTGCGCGGCTACTTCTGCAGCACGTAGGTGCCGGGCGCTGCGGCGAGCACCGGATATTCGGCGGTGCCGAGCGGCGGCAGTTCGCGCAGTTCGCCGCAGCGTGCGGCGAGCCACGGCACCCAGTCCTCCCACCACGAGCCCGGCACCTTGGCGACGCCGTTGAGCCAGGCCGGACCGTCGCTGCAGCCGCTGGCGTCGCCGACCCAGTAGCGGCGCTTCGGCGGATCGACCGGCGGATTGATGATGCCGAGGATGTGGCCGGAGGTCGCGAGCACGTAGCGCACCGGTCCGCCGACCAGGCCGCAGGTGAGGAAGGTCTGCTTCCACGGCGCGATGTGGTCCTGCTCGCAGCCGACCGCGTACAGCGGCTGCTGCACGCGCCCGAGCTGCAGCCGCCGGCCGCCGAGCGTGATCTCGCCCTTCGCGAGCCGGTTGCCGAGGTACAGCTCGCGCAGGTACCAGGCGTGCATCGTCGCCGGCATGCGCGTCGTGTCCATGTTCCAGAACAGCACGTCGAACGGCGGCAGCTCGGCGCCGTACAGGTAGCTGTGCACGACGTAGTGCCAGATCAGGCTGTTCGGGCGCAGCAGCCGGAAGCTGCGCGCCATCTCGGCGCCGTCGAGATAGCCCTTGCGCTGCATGTTGCGTTCGATGAAGTCCACGGTTTCCGGCGTCAGGAAGACGCCGATCTCGCCGGGGTCGGAGAAGTCGGTCAGCGTCGTGAACAGCGTCCAGTGCGCGACCGGGCAGGGCTCGTCGCCGGCGGCGTACCAGGCCATCAGCGTCGACAGCGCCGTGCCGCCGAGGCAGTAGCCGACCGCGTGCACTTCGGGCGAGCCGGTGATCGCGCGCGCGGTGTCGATCGCCGCGCGCACGCCGTGCATCAGGTAGTCCTCGAAGCCGGTGTCGCGTGCCTCGGCGCCGGCGTTGCGCCAGCTGGTCACGAACACCGTGAAGCCCTGGGATACCAGATGGCGCACGAGGCTGGTGCGCGGCTTCAGGTCGAGGATGTAGAACTTGTTGATCCACGGTGCGACCAGCACGACCGGCATCGCGTGGACCTGCGGCGTCTGCGCCGTGTACTGGATCACTTCCAGCAGCTCGTTGCGAAACACCACGACGCCTTCGGTGGCGGCCAGCTCGCGGCCGAGTTCGAAGGCATCGGGCTCGACCATCAGCACGTCGCCGGCGGCGAGGTCGCGGGCGAAGTGGGTCAGGCCCTGGCGCAGCGTCGTGCCGCCGCTTTCGATGGCCTTGGCGATCGCGAGCGGATTGGTCCAGAAGAAGTTGGTCGGCGCGATCGCATCGAGCACCTGCCGCACCCAGAACGCCGCGCGCTGCACCGAGGCCGGATCGAGGCCGGGGGTGGCGAAGATCGCGTCCTGCAGCCAGTGCGTCTGCAGCAGGTAGAACTCCTTCAGCGCATCGAAGCCCGGATGTGCGGTCCAGGCCGGGTCCTGAAAGCGCTCGTCGAAACCCGAGACCGGCTCGACATCATCGGACTCGACGCCGAGCGCCTTCTTCCAGGCGTGCGCCTGCACGCGCAGCACGTCGGCACTGAGGCGCGCCATCGACTCGGCGAGCTGCTGCGGCTGCTGCAGCCAGGCCGTGACCGTCTCGCGACAGGCACGGCCGATGCCGAACGGATCGAGTGCGGCTTCGATGCCGCGCAGGAACTCGGTGGTCTGGGACAGGGGATCGTTCATCAGCGACGGCTCCGGAACCGGGCGGAATCAACCCGGTGGCACGTGCGGGATTGCGGGGCACAGAGCGTAGAGGCCGCGGTCGTGGCCGGCGAGCCGTCAGGCCCTCATTCCGGCTGTCATCGGCGGCGCGCGCACGATGTTTACAGAAAGTCGCGCGCCCGGCTCACGGAGACCCGCGCAGATCTCGCAGATATCACAGATACGGCGGCGTGCAGGCCGAGATCAGCTCGCATTCCTCGTCGCCCGGGTTGCGGAAGCGGTGCGGGATGCGGCTGGAGAAGTGGTATGCGTCGCCGGGGCCGAGAATCTCGCGCCGGTCGCCGACCGTCAGCTCGATGCGTCCGCGCAGCACGATGCCGCCTTCCTCGCCGTCGTGGCGCAGCATCGCGCGGCCGGTGTCGGCCCCGGGCGCGTAGTGCTCGTGCAGGATCTGCAGCGCGTGGCCGGCGCGGGCCCCGACCTGACGGAAGGACACGGCACCGCGCGTCAGCGTCACCAGCTCGGCGGCGCGGAAGAACACCTGGTCCTGCGGCGGTTCGTCCTGCGCGAAGAACTCGGCGAGCGTCATCGGGATGCCGTCGAGCACCTTCTTCAGCGACGAGACCGAGGGGCTGTTCTTGTTCTGCTCGATCAGCGAGATCGTGCCGTTGGTGACGCCGGCGCGGCGCGCCAGTTCGCGCTGCGACAGGCCGTTGGCCTCGCGCACCGCGCGCAGCCGTGCGCCGACATCGAAGCCGCTGTCGCCCGCGGTGCCGTCCACGAGCTGTTCCGGAAGGCTGTTCATCGTTTGTCCCGTTGCGCCGCCACCCCGGTCGGTGCCGGCTACGCTGTCAACCCGGACGCCCCGGAGCGGGGCGAAGCGCTGCACCTGTCTGGTGCAGCGCCGGATGTGCCGGTCACGGTGCGCAACCGTGGACGCGACAGGCGGCGGATTTTACCGGGTTCCCGTCCGATTGGCTCGAAATAATAAACGCTTCATTGCGGAACAACGGGCGTATCGCAGGGTTGCCACGGTTTATGTGGCTTTGCGTTGTTGAGTTTTTTAAACACTGTTAGCCTGCACCGCACATGATAACTGCGCTTCGGCCGAGGGGCACCGACCGGTGTCCTTGACAGCCGCAGCCGTGACAGCCCCCAGCCAAAGAGGCGCCACATGAGCACGCAGTCCGGCGGCGACGCCTTCGTCCGGTTCCGCGAGGTCCGCAAGACCTACGACGGCGAACACCTGGTCGTGAAGAACCTGAACCTCGACATCGGCCGCGGCGAGTTCCTGACGCTGCTCGGGCCCTCGGGTTCCGGCAAGACCACGGCCCTGATGATGCTGGCCGGTTTCGAGACGCCGACGCACGGCGAGATCCTGCTCGACGGCAAGCCCCTGCACAACCTGCCGCCGTACCGGCGCGACATCGGCATGGTGTTCCAGAATTACGCGCTGTTCCCGCACATGACGGTGGCCGAGAACCTCGCCTTCCCGCTGTCGGTGCGCAAGCTGCCGAAGGCCGACATCGCGCAGAAGGTCGCGCGCGCGCTCGACATGGTCCGCCTCGGTGCGCTGGCCGGGCGCTACCCGGCGCAGATGTCCGGCGGCCAGCAGCAGCGCGTGGCGCTCGCCCGGGCGCTGGTGTTCGAGCCGAAGCTGGTGCTGATGGACGAGCCGCTCGGGGCGCTCGACAAGCAGCTGCGCGAGCACATGCAGCTGGAGATCAAGCAGCTGCACGCGCAGCTCGGCCTGACCGTCGTCTACGTCACGCACGACCAGAGCGAGGCGCTGACGATGTCGGACCGCGTCGCGGTGTTCAACGACGGCGTGATCCAGCAGATCGACGCCCCCGAAACCCTGTACGAACACCCGCAGAACTCCTTCGTCGCGCACTTCATCGGCGAGAACAACCGCCTGGCCGGCGAGGTGCAGACGATCGATGACCGCAGCTGCACCGTGCGCCTCGACGACGGTCCGCTGGTGCAGGCGCGGGCCGTCAACGTCGGTGGCGTCGGCAGCCGCACCTCGGCCTCGATCCGGCCCGAGCGCCTGCGTCTGGCCGGCGCCGCGCAGGGCGCCGACAACGTCTTCGAGGCGCGCATCCGCGACTTCATCTATCTCGGCGATCACCTGCGCGTGCGTCTCGAGTTCGCCGGCAGCCGGGAATTCACGGTCAAGGTGCCGGTGTCGCAGTTCGACCCGCGCTGGCGTGCCGGCGACA
This sequence comes from Plasticicumulans sp., assembly GCF_035331805.1. NCBI lineage: Bacteria > Pseudomonadati > Pseudomonadota > Gammaproteobacteria > Candidatus Competibacteraceae > Plasticicumulans > Plasticicumulans sp. The sequence goes on from NZ_DAOLKE010000039.1 coordinate 8,253, forward strand.
CCCTCGCCGTCGGCTGGTCGGCCGACGACCTGCGCGCGCTCGATCCGGTCGCCGCCTGATCCACCGCTTCCGCAACAACGACGGACGGCGGCCAGCCCGGCGCCGCCCGCAGCCGCCGGTGGCGCAGCACGCCGGTCCTTCAACCCTCAGGGGGAGCAGCAAATCATGCAGTCCACGAAGTTCCAGTCCAAGCGCATCCTTTCCGCCCTGCTCGCCGCCGGCCTGTGCTCGGCCGCGACGCTGGCCGGGGCGGCCGACCTGACCGTCATCTCCTTCGGCGGCAGCAACCAGAAGGCGCAGGAAGTGGCCTTCTACAAGCCCTTCCAGGCGAGCGGCGCCGGCACTGTCGTCGCCGGCGAGTACAACGGCGAGATCGCCAAGATCAAGGCGATGGTCGAGACCGGCAACGTCTCGTGGGACATCGTCGAGGTCGAAGGCCCCGAGCTGCTGCGCGGCTGCTCCGAGGGCCTCTACGAGAAGCTCGACTGGGCCAAGCTCGGGGACAAGTCGAAGTTCGTGCCGGCTGCGGTCAGCGAGTGCGGTGCCGGCATCTTCGTGTGGTCGACGGCGCTCGCCTACAACGCCGACAAGCTCGCCAAGGCCCCGGCCTCGTGGGCGGACTTCTGGGACGTGAAGACCTTCCCCGGCAAGCGCGGCCTGCGCAAGGGCGCCAAGTACACGCTCGAATTCGCGCTGCTCGCCGACGGCGTGCCGGAAGCCGACATCTACAAGCTGCTCGCGACCAAGGAAGGCGTTGCCCGCGCCTTCAGGAAGCTCGACGAGCTGAAGCCGCACATCCAGTGGTGGGAGGCCGGTGCGCAGCCGCCGCAGTGGCTCGCCGCCGGCGACGTGGTGATGTCCTCGGCCTACAACGGCCGCATCGCCGCCGCGCAGAAGGAAGGCAAGAACCTCAAGATCGTCTGGAACGGCAGCATCTACGACATCGACCACTGGACGATCGTCAAGGGTTCGAAGAACAAGGACATGGCGATGAAGTTCATCGCCTTCGCGAACCAGGCCGACCGTCAGGCCGTGTACTCGCAGAACATCCCCTACGGTCCGACCAACAACGACGCCATCGCGCAGATCGATCCGAAGCTCGCCGCCGACCTGCCGACCGCGCCGGCCAACCTCAAGGGCGCGTTCGCGACCAGCACCGAGTTCTGGGTCGAGTACGGCGAGGATCTCGAAGAGCGTTTCAACGCCTGGGCCGCCGGCAAGTAAG
>NZ_DAOLKE010000039.1:9577-17938 GCF_035331805.1 Plasticicumulans sp.
GAGTACGGCGAGGATCTCGAAGAGCGTTTCAACGCCTGGGCCGCCGGCAAGTAAGCGCGCCTGAAGCGAGCATCCTGCCTTTTCTGAGCCGCGCAGGCGGCATGGGGATCGACACCAGCGACAGGTTCCGGACGGTTCCTGCGCACCGGCTCCGGTCGCACCGGACCGTCAGGGTGATGCAATGGCTTCGAGGCAAGCCCCTCCCCCCTCGTGGGGGAGGGGTTGGGGAGAGGGGGAACGCCCGGGCGCAGTGCCAGCGGCTTCCCCCCTCTCCCCCGGCCCCTCTCCCGCAAGGGGAGAGGGGAGGTCGAAGCCGGAGCGTCGGTGTGGATTTCCTGCCGCCTGCGGAAACTGCAGGGTTCTGCAGATACCCGTGGCGACGGGAGACAGGCTGAGCCGCGCGTCGACGCGATGAAGTGCTTCGCAGTCCGCCTGCGACGTCGTCGAAGTTTCCGATGTTTCCACACCCTGTCTGACGGAGAGCCGTGATGGACTCCCAAGCCCTGCCTGCCGTCCTGCCGAGCGCGGAACGCAAGGTCCTGAAAGCGCAGCTGCGCCGTGCCGAGCGTTCGCACCGGCTGCGCTCGCTGGCGCTGATCGCGCCGCTGCTGGTGTTCCTGATCGCGAGCTTCGTGCTGCCGATCGGCACGCTGCTCGAACGCGCCTTCGATGACAGCGACCTGCCGAAGACGCTGCCGGCGACGCTGGCGGTGCTGGAGAAATGGGACGGCCAGGCGCTGCCCGGCGAAGCGGCCTACGCGGCGCTGGCGCTCGACCTGCGCGAGTTGCGCGAGAGCGGCCGGCTCGGCATCCCGGCCAAGCGCCTCGGCTACGAGATCTCGGGCTTCCGCAGCCTGCTGAACAAGACCGTGCGCAAGCTCCCCGAGAGCGCCCCGTACAAGGACGCGCTGGTCGCGGCGAATCCGGAGTGGGGCGAGCTGCCGTACTGGCAGGCGATCCGCAATGCCGCCGGTCCGCACACGGCGCGCTACCTGCTCGCCGCGCTCGATCGCGAGCACAACGCCGCCGGCGAGATCGTCGTCAACCCCGAGTCGGCCTTCATCGACGTGTTCCTGCGCACCTTCTGGATCGCCGGCGTGGTCACGGCCTGGTGCCTGCTGCTCGGCTATCCGGTCGCCTACTGGCTGTCGATCCTGCCGCCCGGCAAGGCCAACCTGCTGATGATCCTCGTGCTGCTGCCGTTCTGGACCTCGCTGCTGGTGCGCACCGCGGCCTGGATCGTGCTGCTGCAGTCCGGCGGACTGCTCAACGGCCTGCTGATGGCGCTCGGCTTCACCGATCAGCCGCTGGAGCTGGTGTTCAACCGCTTCGGCGTCATCGTCGCGATGACCCACATCCTGCTGCCGTTCATGATCCTGCCGCTGTACTCGGTCATGAAGGGCATCCCGCCGTACTACGTGCGGGCAGCGGTGTCGCTCGGCGCGCATCCGTTCCTGGCCTTCTGGAAGGTCTACGTGCCGCAGACCATCGCCGGCGTCGGCGCCGGCTGCCTGCTCACCTACATCCTCGCGCTCGGCTACTACATCACGCCGGCGCTGGTCGGCGGCCCGGCGGACCAGATGGTCAGCTACTTCGTCGCCTTCTACACGAACAAGACCATCAACTGGGGCATGGCCTCGGCGCTCGGCGCGCTGCTGCTCGCCGCGACGCTGGTCCTGTACGCGGTCTACGGCCGGCTGGTCGCGGCCGGCAACCCGCAACCCCGTCGCTGAGCCCGCGTCCGCGCTGCTTCCGGAGCCGCCGCCATGAACCTGCCGCTGTCCACCTGGCCCGAACGCCTCTGGCATCACGCCTTCCGGCTGATCTGCTGGGCGATCCTGATCTTCCTGATCGTGCCGATCCTCGTCATCGTGCCGCTGTCGTTCAATTCGAGTTCGTTCCTGAGCTACCCGCTGTCCGGCCTGTCGATGCGCTGGTACACGGAGTTCTTCGGCTCGAACGAATGGATGCTGGCGCTGAAGAACAGCTTCATCGTCGCGCCGCTGGCGACGCTGCTCGCCACCGCTGCCGGCACGCTGGCCGCCGTCGGCCTTGCCCGCGGCGAGTTCCGCGGCAAGGGCCTGATCATGGGCATCCTGATCTCGCCGATGGTCGTGCCGGTGGTCATCGTCGCGGTCGGCCTGTACTTCTTCTATGCCGAGCACGGGCTGCTGAACACCTACACCGGCCTCGTGCTCGCGCATGCGGTGCTCGGCGTGCCCTTCGTCGTCATCACCGTCACTGCGACGCTGCAGGGCTACAACACCAACCTGTCGCGTGCCGCCGCCAGCCTCGGCGCGCCGCCGCTGACCGTGTTCCGGCGCATCGTGCTGCCGCTGATCGCCCCCGGCGTCATTTCCGGTGCGCTGTTCGCGTTTGCGACCTCGTTCGATGAAGTGGTCGTGACGCTGTTCCTCGCCAGCCCCACGCAGCGCACGCTGCCGATGCAGATGTTCGGCGGCATCCGCGAGAACATCAGCCCGACCATCGCCGCGGTCGCCACGCTGCTGATCACGCTGTCGGTGCTGATGCTGCTGACCATGGAATGGCTGCGCCGGCGCAGCGAGAAGCTGCGCGGCAGCGGCAATACCTGATACCGATCCCGCTAGACACGTTGTTTTTCCCCCTCTCCCCAACCCCTCCCCCGCGAGGGGGGAGGGGCTGAAAACACAGCGTGTTCAGCGGTGATCGGCATGAAGCCCAAAAACGGCCCTGAATCATGTTCGACCGACTGCTGGCCGCGCTCTGTCGCGGCTGGCGGGCCGCGTGCGCCCTGTTCGCCACGCCGCCCGTCACTGAAACGAATGTTCCGGCTCCCATCCGAATTCCAACCGATCGCCCGTCCGGGGAAATCGCCATGAACACAGCAAACACAGAAAACACCGGTAATACCGAAAACACCGCCAAGCGGCCCGTGCTGAAGGGCCTGTCCGAAATCTTCACGTACTTCCGCACCAATGACGTGCCGATCTGGTTCGTGTCGCCGACGCCGTACAACGTGCTCGGACTCGACCGCTGGGTGCGGCGCTTCGAATACGTCTGCTATTTCGATTCCTTCGACGGCTGGCACCCGAAGATCCGCATTCCGCGCGAAACCGGCCCGCGCGAGTTCCGTTCGATCGAGGACGTGAACAATTACCTGCTGTCGCACAAGGAGATTGCCGACCGCATGCGCGCCGCCGGTGGCGGCAAGCTGGTGCTGGTGATGTTCGATGAGGAAACCGAGGCGCTCGCGAAGGAACTCGGCGTCGAGATCGCGCTGCCGCCGGCCGAACTGCGCAAGCGCCTGGATTCCAAGATCGAGACCACGCGCATCGGCAACGAGGCCGGCGTGTTCAGCGTGCCGAACGTGCTCGGCCGGGCCGATGATTACGACGCGCTGCTCGCGCTCGCCGCCACCGTCGGCCTCGGCAGCGATCTGGTCGTGCAGACGCCTTATGGCGACTCCGGTCGCACGACCTTCTTCATCGCCAGCCGCGCCGACTGGGACGAATTCGCCGACAAGATCATCGGCGAAGACCTGAAGGTCATGAAGCGCATCAACCACCTGCCCGGCACGATCGAAGGCATCGCCACGCGCCACGGCACGCTGGTCGGGCCGCTGATGGTCGACATCACCGGCTTCGAGGAACTCACGCCGTACAAGGGCGGCTGGTGCGGCAATGACGTGGCGCCGAAGGTGCTGCCCGAAGCGCGCGCCCGCGTGCACGAGATGACGCGCCGGCTCGGCGACCGGCTGTACCGCGAGGGCTACCGCGGCACCTTCTGCATGGACTGGCTGCTCGACACCGACACCGGCGAGGTCTGGCTCGGCGAGCTGAATCCGCGCGTCTCGGGCGCCAGCCCGATGACGAATCTGATCACGTCGACGTATGGCGGCGTGCCGATGTTCCTGTTCCACCTGCTGGAATTCATGGATGTCGATTACGAGATCGACCTCGAAGCCGTGCAGCGGCGCTGGGAGGAGTTCGACACCTGGAGCCAGCTGATCCTCAAGCACACCGGCGATGAGGTGGAAATCATCACGCAGGCCCCGACCTCGGGCATCTGGAAGATGAACGCCGACGGCGCCATCCACTTCGAGCGCCGCGACATCGACTGGGGCGGTGTCACCGGCGAGGACGAAGCGTTTTACCTGCGCGTCTACAACGCCGGCGATTACCGCTACCACGGCGCCGACATGGGCATCCTGGTCAGCCGCGGCCGCATGCAGACCGACGACCGCGAACTGTTCCCGCGCGCGAAGCAATGGGCGGCCGGCATCCTCAACCAGTTCCAGTGCGTGCCGCTGCCCCCGGCCGTGACCGTCGTGCCGCCGGCCCCGGAGGCGATCAACAAGATGTTCTGAGGATGTGCCCTCTCCGGTGGACGGGCGAGGGCAGGGCAGGTTAAAAATGCAGCCGCCGGACCGGGGAAGACCGGGTCGGCGGTTTGTTTTTGGAGGGATGGGCGAGAAGCGATGATCTGCGTTCGTTTTGGGCCAGATTTTAAAGTATGCACAATGATCTAATTAATTAGTCTTGATGTCGTATATCCAGCAAACCAAAGACTGATGACATCGCGTTTTTGCTTGTTTGTCTACTTTGCGTCTAGGGGCGCTGGCAATGCTCGTCAATCTCCGGCTTCAAAATTTTCGCTGCTTCAGCGATCACATTGTTCCCTTCAAGCAGTGCACAATTATTGTTGGCCAGAATAATGCTGGAAAATCTACCTTGGTCGACGCACTGCGACTTGTGTCGATTGTTACGATAAGGTATCGAACGCTCGGTTTTCGTCAGGTTCCTGCCTGGGGAAATTTGCCAGCGAGAGAAGTTGGGGTAAATCCATCAATCGAAGGCTTGGATTTCAATACTCATAACCTATTTCATAGGTATAGCGAACCGCCCGCAACCGTCACCGCTATGTTCTCAAACGGAAATTCTGCAAAGATTTACATCGGGCCTGAGGGGCGGCTCCATGTTGTATTAATTGCTGCAGATGGGGCGATAGTTCGGACCCGCGCGATGGTGTCTGAAGGTTTTCTGCCACGTGTCGAAATAATGCCGCATGTCGCTCCCGTTCAGCGTATAGAAACCGTTCTTGATCGTGATTACGTGCGCCGAAATCTTTCTTCGTCGCTTGCGTCGGTGCACTTTAGAAATCAGCTTAATCTCATGTATGATCGCTTTTCGAGATTCCAAGAGTTGGCGGAGCAGACTTGGAATGGACTGAGGGTTGAGGAACTAATTGGCGAAGGGGGGGAGCGAGGAAGTGATTTGCGATTGCTAATTCGAAATGATGACTACGTTTCTGAACTATCAACGATGGGTCATGGGTTGCAGATGTGGTTGCAGGCAATGTGGTTTTTGTCACGCATTGAGGGCAATTCTTCTGTCGCGCTTGATGAGCCTGATGTCTACATGCATCCAGACCTACAGCGGCGACTTATTCGCTATCTTCGGCACGCATATCCTCAGGTAATCGTTACTACGCATTCCGTAGAGATCATGTCTGAGACAGATGCGGATGACATGCTAGTTATAGATCGCAGCCAAGACGAATCTCGATTTGCTACGTCTATGCCCGCAGCGCAGCGCGTGCTGGAACAGCTTGGCAGTGCACAAAATCTTCAACTCGCCAAGCTTTGGCATGCTCGACGTTGCCTGCTAGTCGAGGGTAAAGATTTTCGTTACCTGTCCGACCTCTACGATGTTCTATATCCCGACGACAGAGAGGGGTTGGCAGCATTTCCCTGCATGTCAATCGGTGGCTGGGGGGGGTGGCAATACGCAGTTGGTTCGGCCATGTTACTTCAGAACTCGGGAGGCGAGCACATCGCTGTCTACTGCATTCTTGACTCTGATTACCATACACGCCATCAAATGACGGTTCGCCGAGAACAGGCATCTAGAAATCAGATCAATCTTCATATATGGACTAAGAAGGAAATTGAAAACTACCTTCTTATTCCCAGTGCTATACAGCGATTGATTGCTGCTCGCATTGCGCGAAGAATAGTTGCGCCGACTGAGACAGAGATCGCAGAAAAAATCGATCAATTGGCTAGGGATCGCTACGACGAAGTCTTTGATGGAATATCGGCAGAGATTTTGGGAGAGAACCGCGGGCTTGGAGCAGCCGGGGCAAATAAAGAAACTCGCTCGAGGCTGGATTCCGAGTGGGCAACGGCTGCAGGAAGGCAAAGTCTAGCCTCAGGCAAGTCGATTTTGACAGATCTCTTCAGATGGGCTCAGGAAGAGTTTGGCGTGTCCATGACTTCCGCAGCTATCATACGAGCTATGTATCCATTTGAAGTGAATGAAGAGATTAGAGGGTTTTTAGATACTGTCGTCCATGGGCGAACTATGTAGCACGCGTAGCACGAGTAGGGCGGATTAGGCGCGCACTGTAAACGTATCAAGGCTCACGGCATCTCTGCGCGCCGTAATCCGCCTTCCGCGCCCCGCCATCGCAAGCCGGGTAGGGTTCGCATTCATGCGCACACCACCAAACGCCGAATCTGTGCGAGCCGGGATCGGGTGGAGCTGACCGGATTGCGCCGGTCAGCCCTCCCACACCACCGGACATGCGGCTTTCCGCATCCGGCGGTTGAGCCCGGCGGGAGCAGCCCGGATCGTCAAGACACAAGGGTTGCAGCTTGCTGCGCACCGCAAGCGGCGGATGTCGCTTCAAGTTCAGCAGGTTGCGCAGCGAAGCTGCGACCCTGCGGATCACACGCACGCAAGTGCGGCTCCGCCCGATCAACCCGTGGGTCAAAGCCTTCGAAGTGCAGATAAGTCTCTTCGACCCGTGGGTCAAAGCCTTCGAAGTGCAGATAAGTCTCTTTGACCCGTGGGTCAAAGCCTTCGAAGTGCAGATAAGTCTCTTTGACCCGTGGGTCAAAGCCTTCGAAGTGCGGATAAGTCTCTTTGACCCGCAGGTCACGCGCAGGCCGGCGCGCGTCACCATGCCCGCTCTGCCGGGGCGCAGCGGCTGTACGCAGGGAACGTTGCCAAATCCTGCGGCTCAACCCCCCCTCTGGGCATGGGGATCTACACAACTTGCAAGCAGCGGGTCTCACCCTCGCCCGGGTAGGGCTGGTGGATCAGGACGACAGCAAGGCATTGACCAACAAGCCCTTCCTCCCTCGCGGGGCATTGGTATCTACACATCTTCGCCCTCTGGAGTCTGCCCGGCGCATCCCGGGTCAGGCGCAGCAACTGCTCTGGCTCGTAGTGTTCTAGCAGCCTCACAGGGTGTGCAGCTCGCTGCGCACCGTTCGGTACAGCCGTGGCTGGATGAGTTTCGTTTTTCAACCCTGTCAGCCATGCAGGGTGCGCATTCATGTGCATGCGGCCAGACATCAACTCTACGGCCGTGGAAACATCTGATTGTCGAATTCTTTTACATGAAGAATGACTGCAGATCAGTCAAATAATCATAGCCATTTGTTTTTGAATTCAATTTACATTCTGGTATGCATTGTGCTCTGCTGCCTGGCTGTTCAATTCGAGAGAAACACGCATGCAGCTTTTCATGAATTCTGCCATCACGATCATCCTGCTTTTAATGGCCTCGCCCGGACACACGGCGGTTATTATCGATACCGGCTCAAACAGCGCCGGCACCAGCTGGACTTTCGACTATACGCAAGGCTTTGCCGGCGAGTTCAGTGTCGGCTCGGCTTACACGGTGCACTCCATCGAAGGTTTCTTCGGGAATCAGGGCGGGGGTGCCGGAAACGTGACGATCAGCATCCATGCGGACGGCGGCAACATTCCGGGGAACGTGCTGTTCAGTGCTCCGATGAGTCTGGCTGCGAATGTGGCTCCGGACTGGTATGGGCTGAGCGGACTCGGCTGGAATATCGGGGCGGGGACGTACTGGGTGTCCTTCGTGACCGATCTGGAGATCAGCGGCTCCATGCCCGGGAATGCTCCCGATCCGCTGGATGAATATGGGCAATACTCCGGCCAGGCCTGGCTCGATCTGGGCGAGAATTATTTCGATTATCTTGAACTCGGAATCCGCATGGATGGCACGCAAGTGCAGGCCGTTCCGGAGCCTGCCGGTCTGGCGCTCACGGGTTTCGGGCTGGCAGCCCTGGGGTTTTCACGCCGCAAGGCAAAGCCGGCGGAAAGCTTGTTCCGGAAATCGCCGGCAATGGAGATGACCGGCATCGGCGAGCCCGGTCGCTGCCGCGCATCGGGGCGAGGCAGGCACCGGTCCTGAGGAGCCCTGGCGCAGGCGGCGGCACCGCGAAGCCGCCTGCTGCCCTGCCGGCGCACGCCCCGGAGCGCGCCGGCATGTCATGAAACCGGAACGGGCCGGAACCGCGCTGTGGCGCGGCCGGTCTTTCGTTTCCGGCGGTGACGTTCCGTT
>NZ_DAOLKE010000040.1:0-17769 GCF_035331805.1 Plasticicumulans sp.
ATGGCTCCGCCCGCAGCTGCGCGACGGGCACTACCTGAGCCGGGAGCGGATGCCGTCGGTCACCGACGAGCCGGCGGAGGAAGCGGAAAAGGACAATGCCTGCCCAAGCCTGTTCAAGGCCGTCGAGGTGCTGACCAAGGGCATCGAGGTTGCGCTGCCGGCCGGGCATCACTTCCACGACAAGGACGGCACGCGACGCGAACGCGTGCGCGTGCGCTGGTGGGATGCGGATGCAGTCAGCTACCGCCGTGCGGCCATCCTGCCGGACGCCGCGCGCGAGCTTCTGCCGGATGCCCCGATCCCGGCCCACGCCCGCATCGGCGCAGGCGACACGCCGGTGTTCTTCGGCCATTACTGGCTGAGCGGCACACCGCGGATCCAGTCAGCACGCGCCGCCTGCGTCGATTACAGCGCCGGCAAGGGCGGTGCGCTGGTGGCCTACCGCTTTGACGGCGAGGAAACGCTGTCGTCGGAGCGCTTCGTGGCCGTGGACTGAGGGGCGGCAGTCATACCGATCACACGTAAACGCATGGTTTTTCCACTCTTCCCCCAAGCCTTCTCCCACGAGCCCATCAGTCGCGTGCCGTGCGCGGAAGATGGGCTTCCTTCGTCAGCCCATCCTGCGCATCTGCCGGAGGAAGGCAGCGACGGGCGATGTCGGGGTGTCGCAGCTGCGGTTTGCGGCGAATACCACTCATAATCTCCGCATGAGATGCGGTGATTACAGCTTTATCTGGCAAGCCCCGGACTGGCCGCACTGGCGCTACGACCTGGCCGGGCTGGCTGTGCCGCTGGCGCAGGTCAGTCAGGCCCAGGGTCGGTTGCTCGGCCGGCTGGCGGATGTCGGTCTCGGCCTGCGCGATGAGGCCAGCCTGGCGGCGCTGACCGAGGATGTGCTGAAGACCAGTGCGATCGAAGGTGAGCGCCTGGATGTGGCGACGGTGCGTTCTTCGGTCGCGCGCCGGCTGGGCGTGGACATCGGGGCGCTGGCGCCGGTGGACCGGCACGTTGAAGGCGTGGTCGACATGGTGCTCGATGCCACGGCCCGCTGCAGCGCGGCGCTGACCGAGGCCCGTCTGTACGGCTGGCATGCCGCGCTCTTTCCGACCGGTTATTCAGGTATGAGCCGCATCCGCACCGGGGGCTGGCGCGACGATGCCGATGGCCCGATGCAGGTGGTCTCCGGGCCGGTGGGGCGCCAGCGCGTGCATTACGAGGCACCGCCAGCGGCCTGCCTGCCCGCCGAAATGGCGCGTTTCTTCGACTGGGTGAATCGTCCGGACCCCGTCGAGCCGGCGTTGCTGCGCGCAGGCCTCGGGCATCTGTGGTTCGTCACGCTGCATCCGTTCGACGACGGCAACGGCCGCATCGCCCGCGCCATCGGTGATCTGCTGCTCGCGCGCGCCGACGGCAGCCCGCAACGCTTCTACAGCCTGTCGGCGCAGATTCAGCGTGAGCGCAAGTCGTATTACGACGTGCTGGAGCGCACCCAGAAAGGCGATCTGGAGGTGACCGGCTGGCTGCTGTGGTTCCTGCAGAACCTCGATGCGGCAGTGATGCAGGCGCACCGCAGTCTGGATGCCGTGCTCTGCAAGGCGCGTTTCTGGCAGCGCCTGGCAGGGGTGGCACTCAACGCCCGGCAGGTGAAGGTGCTGAACCGCCTGCTCGACGGCTTCGAGGGCAAGCTGACCAGCAGCAAATGGGCGGCACTGGCGAAATGCTCGGCCGATACGGCGCTGCGCGACATCAACGAACTTGTAGCCCTCGGCGTGCTGCAGCGTTCCGGCGCCGGGGGCAGGAGTACGAGTTACGAACTCATGTTGCCACCGGCGTCGGCGGATTGAGCGCGAGCAGCTCGTAGGCTGGGTTGAGGAACGAAACCCAGCATTGGGAGCAACATGAGGAAACAATATTTCCAAATAATCGAACAAATGCGCGGCCCTTGGGCTCTGCCATCTGATGTGATGGTTGCTGGGTTTCCTTCGTCAACCCAGACTACGCGGGCTGAGCATCATTTGCTGTAGTAGACGATGGAAGGCCATTGATACGATTGGCCATTCTGCACACACCACTCCGGAAAGTCTCCCTACGGTGCAGCTTTGTATTCAATCCATTGACTGAGCAATTGACGTTGCTCGCGAAACCTGATCTCAAGGTTTTCGCGCAACGCTCCCTGCGGGAGCATTGCCAAGTGGTGGTCAATTTCGTCCAATTCAGCAAGCGTGTCTGTCTCAAGGCCAATGAACAAGCTCTCGACGAGGTGATGCATGGCAAAATCCACCCCTCTCATAACATGCAAAATCAGCAACCAGCGTGCCACAGCATCCTGATCGTCAATTGTGACGGCTGTCCGCAGGGCATCTGCATCGCGTGCGATGTAACCTTGCCATCGATGTGCAATTCCATCCTTCGGAAATAAACGCACCCACTCGATCAGCGTCGGCTCGATCAATTCAGCCATCAACGGCTGCGGCAGCAATTGGTGAACCTCAGGTGCTCGCAAGCGTGTTTCAAGCAACCAGGACACGATTCCCTTTCGCTCATCAAAGGCGAGCGATGTTGCATGCGCCAGGAAAGTCCGGAGCGCGCTCAGCGCCTGCTTGCGCAGGCCGGAAGTGCGAAACTGGCAGTAAACACCAAACTCCTTCAAATGAGGAAGTTCCATTGCCTGACCGGCGATGGAGACGAGCCCTTCAAAATTCTGCTGATTCCAGTAATACATGCCCACTTTGATGCCCTCCGAATCACAAGCGCGAGCAGGGCGGGTTAGGCGCTCCCTCTGTCCTCAAAGACTTGCACGACCTCACCCGCGCCGTAACCCGCCTTCGGGCCGGGCATGACCGGGTATCCCGAAAGCGGGCACGGTGCGCAGCCGATCCCCGGTGCCGACTGGAGGATCCGTCCCCGGCGCACCTGACCGGCCTCAGCGGTATTCCAGACTCGCCGCGCCGCTGCCGGCCACCTGCTCCAGCCGCCGCAGCAGTTCGGCGGCCGGGCGCACCTGCCAGCCTTCGCCGCAGACCAGTTCGCCGCCGGCCTCCGGGGTGCTGACTTCGAGCACCACGCGGCACTTGCCGCCGCGGTGGGCTTCGAGCGCCTCGGCCAGGCGCGCGGCGAGGCGCACGTCCGGGTCGGCGAGCTTGACGCGGATGCGCCGGGCGTGCTTCTCGCGGGCGGTGTCGAAATCCATGATCTCGCGCGCGGTCGCGCGCACGCCGCCGGAGTAGTCGTCCCAGGACAGCGCCGCGTCGATGACCAGCACGCGGTCGACGGCGAGCAGCGCGCGGTACTGCTCGCAGGTGTCGCCGAACACGCGCACCTCCAGCCGGCCGCCGCGATCGTCGAGCGTCACGAAGGCCATGCGCCCGCGCGCGCCCTGCTTGATGCGGATATCGACCACCAGCCCGGCGAGCAGCGCCGGTTTCTCGGCCTCGCGGCCGTAGCGCCGGGCGCCGGGCGCCTGGAAGCCGGTTTCGGCCTCCTCCAGCGCGTCGGTCAGGCTGCCCTTGGTGAACTGGCGCAGCTCCGGCAGGTAGCGGTCGATCGGGTGGCCGGTCAGGTACAGGCCGAGCGTTTCCTTCTCGCCGGCGAGCTTTTCGTCCGGGTCCCACTCCGGCAGCTTCGGCACGTCGATGCGCGCGACATCGACGGCCGGGCCGGCGTCGGCCATCAGCCCGAACAGGTCGCACTGGCCGACCTCGTCGTTGCGCGCGTGCTGCTCGGCGAGGCGGATCGCCTCGGGCAGACAGGCCATCAGCGTGGCGCGCGTGTCGCCGAACACGTCGAAGGCGCCGGCACGGATCAGGGCTTCGAGCACGCGGCGGTTGAGCTTCTTCAGATCCACGCGCCGGCAGAAGTCGAACAGGTCGCGGAAGGCGCCGCTGGCCGTGCGCTCGCGGATGATCGCCTCGATGGCGTTCTCGCCGACGCCCTTGACCGCGCCGAGGCCGTAGACGACGGCACCGGCGGCATCGACCGTGAACTTGAACTCCGAGACGTTCACCGACGGCGGCACGACCGCGAGGCGCATGCGCCGGCATTCCTCGATGAACACGACGACCTTGTCGGTCTTGTCCATGTCGGACGACAGCACCGCGGCCATGAACGCCGCCGGGTAATGCGCCTTCAGCCAGGCGGTGTGGTAGCTGACCAGCGCGTAGGCGGCCGAATGCGACTTGTTGAAGCCGTAGCCGGCGAACTTCTCCATCAGGTCGAACAGCGCGCCGGCCTTGTCGCGGTCGTGGCCGTTGGCGGTGGCGCCGCTGACGAAGATGTCGCGCTGCTTGGCCATCTCCTCGGGCTTCTTCTTGCCCATGGCCCGGCGCAGCAGGTCGGCACCGCCGAGCGTGTAGCCGGCGAGCACCTGCGGGATCTGCATGACCTGTTCCTGATAGACGATGACGCCATACGTCGGCTTCAGGACCGGCTCGCATTCCGGGAACGGGTATTCGACCTTGGCGCGGCCGTGCTTGCGGTTGATGAAGTCATCGACCATGCCCGATTCGAGCGGCCCGGGCCGGAACAGCGCCACCAGCGCGACGATGTCCTCGAAGCAGTCGGGCTGCAGGCGGCGGATCAAATCCTTCATGCCGCGCGATTCGAGCTGGAACACCGCGGTGGTTTCGCAGCGTTTGAGCAGCTCGTAGGCGGGCGCGTCATCGAGCGGCAGCGCCATCACGTCGATCGGCGGCTCGCCCTTTCCGGCGCGCTGGCGGTTCAGCGTCGCCAGCGCCCAGTCGATGATGGTCAGCGTGCGCAGGCCGAGGAAGTCGAACTTGACGAGGCCGGCGGCCTCGACATCGTCCTTGTCGAACTGCGTGACCAGCTGGCGGCTGCCTTCTTCGCAGTACAGCGGCGAGAAATCCGTCAGCACGGTCGGCGAGATGACGACGCCGCCGGCGTGCTTGCCGACCGAGCGCGCCAGCCCTTCGAGCTTCTGGCCGAGATCGACCAGCGCGCGGATCTCCTCGTCGCCGTCGTAGGCCTTGCGGAAGTCCTCGTCCTTCTCCAGCGCATCGGCGAGCGTGATGCCGAGTTCGAGCGGCACGAGCTTGGCGACCTTGTCGACGAAGCCGTACGGGTGGCCGAGCACGCGGCCGCAGTCACGGATCACGGCCTTGGCGGCCATCGTGCCGTGCGTGGCGATCTGCGAGACGCTGTCGCGGCCGTAGGTCTGCGCGACGTAGTCGATGACGCGATCGCGGCCTTCCATGCAGAAGTCGACGTCGAAGTCCGGCATCGACACGCGCTCGGGGTTCAGGAAGCGCTCGAACAAAAGGTCATACGGCAGCGGGTCGAGGTCGGTGATCTTCAGCGCATACGCGACCAGCGAACCGGCGCCCGAGCCGCGCCCCGGTCCGACCGGGATCGACTGGCTCTTCGCCCACTGGATGAAGTCGGCGACGATCAGGAAGTAGCCGGGAAAGCCCATCTGCACGATGACGCCGATCTCGGTTTCCAGGCGCTCGCGGTACGGCCGGGTGCGCTCGGCGTAATCCTCGGCCGTGGCATCGAACATCTTCGCGAAGCGCTCCTGCAGCCCGCGGCGCGAGGCTTCGGCGAAGTAGTCATCGACGCTCATGCCGGCCGGCACCGGGAAGTTCGGCAGCCGTGGCTTGCCGAGCGTCAGCGTCAGGTTGCAGCGCCTGGCGATCTCGACGCTGTTCTCAAGCGCCTCGGGCAGATCAGCGAACAGTTCCGCCATCTCGGCGGCGGTGCGCAGGTACTGCTGCTCGGAGTAGTCGCGCGGACGCTTCGGATCGGCGAGCGTCCAGCCCTGCGCGATGCAGACGCGCGCCTCGTGCGCCTCGAAGTCGGCGCGCGCGAGGAAGCGCACGTCGTTGGTCGCGACCACCGGCAGCCCGCGTCCGGCGGCGAGTTCGACCGCGCGCGCGAGGTATTCGGTCTCGCCCGGGCGGCCGGTGCGCTGCAGTTCGAGGTAGAAGGCCTCCGGGAACAGCGCCGCGTATTCATCGCAGAGCGCGCGCGCCTGCGCGAGGTTGCCATTGGCAATCGCCTTGCCGATCTCGCCGTCGCGCGCCGCCGACAGCGCGATCAGCCCGCCGGCGTGCTCGCGCAGCCAGTCGATGTGCACGACCGGCACGCCGCGCTGCTGGCCGTCGACGTAGCCGCGCGAGACCAGCACGGTCAGGTTGCGGTAGCCCTCGTCGTTGCGACAGAGCAGCACCAGCCGCCCGGAAGGCTCGCTGCCGCCGCGACCGATGTGGACCTCGCAGCCGACCACCGGCTTGACGCCCGAGCCCTGCGCGGCCTTGTAGAACTTGATCAGCGCGAACAGGTTACCGAGATCGGTCACCGCCACCGCCGGCATGCCGGCCTTGCCGACCGCCTTCACCAGCGGCTTGACCGGCATCAGGCTGTCGAGCAGCGAGAACTCGGTGTGGACGTGCAGGTGGACGTAGGTCGCGGTCATCACGGATCGCCGGGCGTCACTGGGGGCGCGCAGGGTAACGCAGCCGCTTCGGCCCGGGATAGGATGCGCGCCCGCCCCCGAGGAACCGCATCGCCATGCGCCGCCCGCCCCCGCCCCGCCCTGCCGCCCCGCGCGGCCTCGCCGCCGACGAGGCGAAGATCCACGGTGCCAATGCCTGTGCGGTGACGCTGCGCGAGCGGCCCGATGCCGTGGTGCGCGCGTGGTTCGCCGAGAGCACGGCGCGCCACTGGGCCGAGGCGATGCAGGGGCTTGCGGCGCGCCGGCGCGCGTATCACGTCGTGCCGGACGACGAACTCGGCCTCGTCGCCGGCAGCGAGCACCACGGCGGCGTCTGCCTGATCGTGCGCAAGAAGCGGCCGGTGTCGATCGAGCGCTGGCTCACGAAGATGGAAAAACGCGAGCGGGTCTGCGGGCTCGCGCTCGAAGGCGTCGGCAACCCGCACAACCTCGGCGCGATCCTGCGCACCGGCGCGCACTTCGCGATCGACGGCCTGCTGGTCGCCGATACCGACGCGCTGCATTCCGGGGCCTGCGCGCGCGTCGCCGAGGGCGGGCTGGAATACGTCGAGACCGTGCACTGCGCGCATACCGGCGACGCCATCCGCCTCGCCCGCCGCGCCGGCTTCGGCATCCTGACCACGTCGAGTCACGGCGGCGAGCCGCTCTATGCGGCCGAGCTGCCGCCGAAGTGCCTGATCGTGTTCGGCGAGGAGTCGCAGGGACTGACGAAGCAGACGCTGAAGGCCGGCGACGTGCAGGTGATGATCCCCGGCAGCGGCGCGGTCGAGAGCCTGAACGTGTCGGTGGCGGCGGCGGTGATCGTCGCCGAGTGGTGGCGACGCTTCCGCCAGCCCTGAGCACCGGACTCAGGCCAGGCCGAGCGCCCTGCGCACCGGCCCGAACGAACGCCGGTGCGCCGGACACGGGCCGTGCTCGACCAGGGCCGCGAGGTGCGCGGCGGTCGGATAGCCCTTGTGCTGCGCGAAGCCGTACTGCGGAAAGTCGCGATCAAGCACGAGCAGTTCGGCATCGCGCGCGACCTTGGCGAGGATCGAGGCCGCTCCGATCGCCGGCACCTTCGCATCGCCCTTGACGATCGCCTCGCCCGGCATCGCGAGCCCCGGCGGCACGCGGTTGCCGTCGACCTGCACGAGCTGCGGCACGACGCCGAGCGCGGCCACCGCGCGCTCCATCGCCCGCATCGAGGCCCACAGGATGTTGATGCGGTCGATCTCGTCGGCCTCGGCCCGGCCGATCGCCCAGGCCAGCGCCCGCTCGCGGATGAGTCCGGCCAGCGCCTCGCGCCGTGCGGCACTGAGCGTCTTGGAATCGGCGAGCCCCGCGATCGGCCGGGCCGGATCGAGGATCACCGCCGCGGCGACCACAGCCCCGGCGAGCGGCCCGCGACCGGCCTCGTCGCAGCCGGCGATCAGGACCGGTGCATCCGGAGCGTGAAACAGGTCGAGGCTGAGATTCTTCACGATCTGGACTCAAACCGGATGCCGGGCAGGAAGCTCGGCGCGCAAGGCGATCAGCGCCTGCGGATCGCGCTCGACGATGCGCAGCAGCGCCCGGGCCGGGCCGATCGGCCGCGAGCGCCGGTTTTCCCAGGCTTGCAGCGTGCGCAGGCGCACGCCGATCAGCGCGGCAAACTTCGTCTGTGACAGCTGCGTGGCTGCGCGGATCGAGCGGACGTCGGGTTCGGACCACTCGCTGACCCGCAGGCCGGCCACGGTCTCGCCGCGCCGATGCCGCCCCATCTCGCGCACGCTTGCCAGCAACTGCTCGAATTCGTGCTCATCCATTCCCGGTCTCCGCCCGCATCACGGCTGCCAGTCGCCGCACCTGATCCGCCGTCAGGTCCGACTGGACGTTCTTGGCATACGCATACAACAGGTACAGCCGATCCTGTGCTGTCCACCAGTAGTAGATCACTCGCGCCCCGCCCCGTCGTCCGCGTCCCGGCAGCTCGACACGCAGCTTGCGCAGCCCTTCTGCACCGGGGATCAGCACGCCTGCCGCCGGATCGGCGAGCAGCCGCTCTCCTGCAGGTGGCGCAATCCCTCATCATCAAACAGGCTTGCGGCGACACGCACGAAATGGGCGGTTTCCACGAAGATCATCCTTGCCTCCGTACTGCCGGGTCTGCAACCGGGAGGGAGTGGAGTGCGGCACGAACCTGCTCAAGCCTGCCGCAGCAGCCCGGCAAGCGCCGCCGCCGCCCGTTCGCCGGCATTGCAGCGCAGGCGCTCGTGCAGGCCGGCAAACTCGGTGCATGCCGTCTGCACGCGCGCCGGCTCGCGCAGCCAGGCATCGAGCGCCGCGGCGAGCGCGGCAGGCGTGGCAGCGTCCTGGATGAACTCGGGGACCAGATCGTGGCCGGCGAGCAGGTTCGGCAGCGAGAAGCGGTCGATCTTCATCAGCCGCTTCGCGATCGCGTAGGTCAGCGGCGCGACGCGGTAGGCCATGACCAGCGGCCGGCCGACCAGCATCGTCTCCAGCGTCGCGGTGCCGGAGGCGACCAGCGCCAGCTCGCTGGCGGCGAGCACCTCGCGAGCGTGGCCGTCGAACAGCCGCACCTGCGCGTCGAGCCCGGCCGCCGTCACGCGCGCGGCGATCTGTGCGCGCAGCGCGGCGGTCGCGCACGGCAGCAGCGCATTGAGCTGCGGATGCCGTTCGTGCAGCCGCGCGAAGGCCGCGAGGAACACGTCGATGTGCCGGCCGACCTCACCGGCGCGGCTGCCGGGCAGCAAGGCGAGGCTTCGGCCGGCCCCGAGCCCGAGCGCGGCGCGGCCGTCGGCGACCGTGAGGCCCGCAGGGATTTCGTCCGCCAGCGGATGACCGACGCATTCGACCGGCACGTGATGCTGCGCGTAGAACGTCGCCTCAAACGGAAACAGCGTCAGCATCAGGTCGACGCTCTGCGCGATGCCGCGCACCCGCCCCTGCCGCCAGGCCCAGACCGAGGGGCTGACGTAATGCGCGGTGCGGATGCCGTGCGCGCGCAGGCGCTTCGCGAGCGGCAGCGTGAAATCGGGGGCGTCGATGCCGAGGTACAGGGCGGGCGGCTCGGCGAGCCAGCGGCGCACGAGCGCGCGGCGGATCGACAGCAGCTCCGGCAGGTGCTTCAGCACCTCGACCAGCCCCATCACCGACAGTTTTTCGAGCGGGAACAGCGATTCGAGACCGGCCGCCTGCATGCGCGGCCCGCCGATGCCCTCGAAGCGCGCCTGCGGAAAACGCTGCTGCAACGCCGGCAGCAGCGCGCCGCCAAGCGCATCGCCCGAGAGCTCCCCGGCGACGACTGCGATGCGCATGCGCGTCAGCGCACGATGCCGCGCGGCGAATCGGCGACGAAATCGGCGAGCAGCGCCACCGGCGGATGCGTGGCGACCAGCTCGCGCATGCGCTCGACGGCCTCGGCGAGCTTCAGATCCGACATGTACAGCAGCTTGTAGGCGCGCTTGATCACGGCGATGGTCTCGGCCTCGAAACCGCGGCGGCGCAGGCCCTCGCTGTTGATGCCGTAAGGCTCGGCGCGATAGCCGGCGACGGTCACGTACGGCGGCACGTCGCGCTGCACGCCGGTCGCGAAGCCGCAGAAGCTGTGCGCACCGATGCGGCAGAACTGGTGCACCAGCGTGTAGCCGCCGAGGATCGCCCAGTCGCCGACGTGCACGTGTCCGGCGAGCGAGGCGTTGTTCGCGAAGATCGTGTGGTCCCCGACCACGCAGTCGTGCGCGATGTGCACGTAGGCCATGATCCAGTTGTCATGGCCGACGCGCGTGACCCCGGCGTCCTGCACCGTGCCGCGGTTGATCGTCACGTATTCGCGGATCGTGTTGCCGTCGCCGATTTCCAGCCGCGTCGGCTCACCGGCGTATTTCTTGTCCTGCGGATCGTCGCCGATCGACGCGAACTGGTAGATGCGGTTGTCGCGCCCGATGCGTGTCGGTCCCTTGATCACGACGTGCGGGCCGATCACGGTGCCGGTCTCGATCTCGACACCGGCACCGATGATGCTGAACGGCCCGATCTGCACGCCTTCGGCGATGCGGGCCCCCGGATCGACGATGGCGCGCGGGTCGATCACTGGCCGTGCTCCCGCTTCGTGGACATCAGTTCGGCCGAGCACACCACCTTGTCATCGACGCGGGCCTCGGCCGAGAACACCCAGATGCCGCGGCGGGTCTTGAGCAGGCGCACGTCGAGCAGCAGCCGGTCGCCCGGACAGACCGGCTGCTTGAAGCGGGCATTGTCGATGCCGACGAAGTAATAGGTCGAATCGTCCTCGGGCAGCTGGCCGGAGGTCTTGAAGGCGAGGATGCCGGTGGCCTGCGCGAGTGCTTCCAGGATCAGCACGCCCGGCATCACCGGCTGCTGCGGGAAATGGCCCTGGAAGAAGGGTTCGTTGAACGAGACGTTCTTCAGGCCGAGCAGGCGTTCGCCGGGCTCGAGTTCGAGCACGCGGTCGATCAGCAGAAACGGATAGCGGTGCGGCAGATAACGCAGCACCTGCGTGATATCCATCGATTCCAAGGGCGGGGTCCTCTAGGGGTGACCGGCATCGTCGCCGACTCGTTTTTCGAGCGCGGCGAGCCGGCGGA
Source organism: Plasticicumulans sp. (assembly GCF_035331805.1). Taxonomy (NCBI): domain Bacteria; kingdom Pseudomonadati; phylum Pseudomonadota; class Gammaproteobacteria; family Candidatus Competibacteraceae; genus Plasticicumulans; species Plasticicumulans sp. The sequence goes on from NZ_DAOLKE010000040.1 coordinate 11,062, forward strand.
ACAGTTCGTCGAGCCGGCGCAGGCGCGCGGAAACCTTGTTCCACAGCCGGGCCGGCTCGACCGCGAGTCCGGACGCATAGACGCCGGGCTCGGTCAGGGATTTGGTGACCAGCGACATGCCGGTGACGTGGACGTGGTCGCCGAGCGTCAGATGCCCGGCCAGACCGACGCCTCCGGCGAGCGTGCAGTGCGCGCCGACCGTCGTGCTGCCGGCAATGCCGACGCAGCCGGCCATCGCCGTGTGCGCGCCGACGCGGACGTTGTGGGCGATCTGGATCAGGTTGTCGAGCTTGACGCCGTCAGCAAGCACGGTGTCCTCGAGCGCGCCACGGTCGACGGCGGTGTTGACGCCGATCTCGACGTCGTTGCCGATGACGACGCGCCCGAGCTGCGGCACCTTGACCCAGCAGCCACGATCATTCGCGAGCCCGAAACCGTCGGCGCCGATCACCGCGCCCGGATGCACGAGCACGCGCTCGCCGAGCACGCAGTCGTGCAGCACCGTGACGTTGGCGACCAGCCGGCTGTCGGCACCGATGGTCGTGCGCGCCCCGACCACGCAGCCCGGCCCGACCTGCACGCGCGGCCCGATCACGGCCCCGGCCTCGATGACGGCCATCGGGCCGATCCAGGCATCGTCGGCGACCTCGGCGGCCGCATCGACGCAGGCCCGCGCATGCACGCCCTGCTGCCTGCCGGCGGCCGGATCGAACAGCGCCGCGACCCGGGCATAGGCGAGATGCGGGTTGTCGGCGATCAGGCAGGCGACCGGACAGGCCCCGGCATCCTCAGCCCCCAGGATCACCGCGCTCGCCTGCGTGCCGGCCAGGAGCTGCCGGTACTTCGGATTGGCGAGGAAGCCGATCTGCCCGGGCCGGGCCGCGGCGAGCGTGCCGACGCCATCGATCGGCGTCGCCGCGTCACCGCGCAGTTGCGCGCCGGCGACCTGCGCCAGTTCCGCGAGCGTATGCACCCCGTCGACCCCGGACCGGCTCAGTTGCCGTGCACGGCCGACAGGCGCTTCAGCACCTTGTCGGTGATGTCGACAGCCTCGCTCGCGAAGATCACCGCGCCGTCGTTGAGCACCAGGTCGTAGCGTTCCTCCTGGGCGAGCGCGGTGATCGCGTCCTGGATCAGCTTCTGCAGCTTGGCCATTTCCTCGTTGCGCCGGATGTTGAAGTCCTCGCGGAACTCGTCCTGCGCGCGCTTCACGTCCCGCCGCTGCGAGATGATGTCGCGTTCGAGGTCGCGCCGTTCGGCGTCGCTGAGCGTGGCGCCGTCCTTGGAGAGCCTGTCCTCCAGCTTGCGCAGCGCCTTCTGCGCCTCGACCAGCGCCTTGTCGCGCGGCGAGAACTCCTTTTCGAGCCGGTTCAGCGCCGCCTCGGCCTGCGGTGCGCTCTTCAGCACACGCGCGGCGTTGACGAAACCGAGCTTCAGCTCCGCAGCCACTGCCGGCAGCGCGAACGTCAGCGCGAGAGCCCCCAGAAGGACACGCAGCAAGGCCTTCAAGACGATCTTCCCCTCGGGTCGACGCGGGCCGTCAGAACGGCACGCCGAAGGTGAACTGGAACGGCTCGGTCTTGTCGCCGTCCTTCTTGTTGAGCGGCTGGGCGACCGACATCACCAGCGGTCCGAGCGGCGTGATCCACTGCATCGACAAGCCGGCGGAATAGCGCAGTTCGCCGGCATCGAAGTCGTTCACGTCCGCGAACACGTTGCCGATGTCGAAGAAGGTCGAGAAGCGCAGGTTCTTGTTGTCCTTGAGGAACGGCGCCGGGAACAGCACCTCGACCCCGCCGGCCGTGCGCAGCGCACCACCCTTCGGGTCACGCAGGTCCGGATTCGGATCGTCCCAGCGCGGGCCGAGCGTGTTGGTCTTGTAGCCGCGCACGGTGCGCAGGCCGCCGGCGTAGAAGTTCTCGTAGAACGGCAGCGTGTCGGTATTGCCGAAACCCTCACCGTAGCCGAAGTCGAAATGGCCGAGCAGCGTCAGCGAATCGGTCAGCGGCAGATAGGTGCTGTGCCGGTAACCGAGCTTGTACCAGCTGTCGTCGCCACCGAGCATCGATTCGATCGACAGGCGGTTGTACGAGCCGCGGTCGGCGAAGACGGCCTTGTTGCGCGTGTCGCGCGCCCAGCTCAGTTCGAAGCGCGGACCGACGTGGCGCTCGCCATGCTCGTCGATGTAGTCGTAGATGCCCTGCGGCGTGTTGTCGCCGTTGGTCTTGAGCTTGATGCCGGAGATGCCGATCGCGAGGTTGACGGTGTCGGTCTCGTTCAGCGGGAAGCCGAAGGTCGCCATCGTCTCGAATTCGTTGGTCAGGTAGCTCGCGAGGTTGGCTTCGGAAGCGTCGGTCTCACGGTAGCTGGCCCGGATGCCGGCACTGACGCCATCGGGCGTGAAGTACGGATTCGTGTAGCTGAAGCTGTAGATCGTGTTGATCTGGCTGTTGTTGAACGTGAAGCTCAGCGCGTTGCCGGTGCCGAGGAAGTTCTGCTGCGAGACACTGGCACTGAGCAGCACGCCGGCATCCTGGCCGTAGCCGATGCCGAAGCTCAGGCTGCCGGCCGGGCGCTCGGTGACGCTGTAATTCAGATCGACCTGATCCGGCGTGCCGGGTACGGCCGGAGTTTCGACCGTGACCTCCTGCACAAAGGCCAGACGCTCCAGACGCTCCTTGGATCGATTGACATCGCGGGTTGCAAACCACGAGCCCTCGGTCTGGCGCATCTCGCGGCGCAGCACCTCGTCCTGGGTCTTGATGTTGCCCTTGAAGTTGATGCGGCGCACGTACACGCGCCGGCCGGCATCGACGTTCAGGGCCAGCGACACGGTCTTGCCGGCATCGTCGATCTGCGGCACGGCACTGACGTTGGCGAAGGCATAGCCGTCATCGCCGAGCCGGTCGGTGATCGCCTTGGTGCTCTCGTTGAGCGTCGCGCGCGAGAAGGTCTGGCCGGGCTGCAGCTTGACCAGCGGTTTCAGCTGATCGAGCGGCACCGGGCTTTCACCGGCGAGGCGCACGTCCTTGACCGTGTAGCGATCGCCCTCGGCGATGTTGATCGTGATGTAGATGTCCTTCTTGTCCGGCGTGATCGTGACCTGCGTCGAATCGATGTTGAAGCGCAGGTAGCCGCGGTCGAGGTAATACGAGCGCAGGGTTTCGAGATCGCCGCCGAGTTTCTGCTTCGAGTACTGGTCGTCCTTCGACAGCAGCGAGGTCCAGTTGCTGGTCGAACTCTGGAACAGGTCGAGCAGGTCGTCCTCATCAAAGGCCTTGGCGCCGACGATGTTGATCTGCTTGATGCGCGCCGCGATGCCTTCGGAGATGTCGATCGTGATCGCCACGCGGTTGCGCTCGAGCGGCCGCACCTGGCTGTCGACCTTCACCGCGTACTTGCCGCGCGCGTAGTACTGGCGGTTGAGTTCCTGCTCGACCTTGTCGAGCAGCGCCCGGTCGAAGGTGCGACCTTCGGCGAGACCGACCGTCTTCAGGGACTTTTCCAGGTCCTCGGTCGAGATGTCCTTGTTGCCGGTGACCTTGACCTCGGCGATCGCCGGGCGCTCGACGACGTTGACCACCAGCACGTCGCCGTCGCGCTGCAGCGAGACGTCCGTGAAGAAGCCGGTGCGGAACAGCGTGCGGATCAGATCCGGGAAATCCTCCTGACGCACGCGCTGGCCGGTCTGCACCGGCAGGTAGCTGAACACCGTGCCCGCCGAGATGCGCTGCAGGCCCTCGACACGGATGTCGCGCACGATGAATTCCGCAGCCTGCACGATGCAGGCGGGCGCGGCGAGACTGGCGGACAGCAGGAAGTTACGCAGGATTGGAGTCATGGATCGCACGGACGGCAGACCCGACCGCAGCCGTCCGGCGCCCTTTGCTCAGGGCCCGAACAACCGCGCCAGATCGTTGTAGAAAGCCAGGCCCATCATCACCAGCAGCACGGCCAGCCCGACCCGCTGCCCGGCGCTCTGGACAGCCTCGGAAACCGGGCTGCCCTTGATCGTTTCGATGGCATACCACGCCAGATGCCCGCCATCGAGCACCGGCACCGGCAGCAGATTCAGCACACCGAGGCTGATGCTGACCAGGGCCAGGAACGACAGGAAGGCGGACAGACCGATCGATGCCGACTGCCCGGCCATCTGCGCGATGGTCAGCGGCCCGCTGAGGTTGTCCAGCGAGGCACGCCCCGTCAGCATCCGCCCGAGCATGCGCAGCGTGAACGCCGACATTTCCCAGGTGCGCTCGACGGCTGCAACCGCTGCATCGATCGGGCCATACCGTACCACGACGCGCAGGGAGTCGGCGAGCGACTGCGGCACTGCCGCAAAGGCGCCGATCTGGCCGACGGCCCCCTGCGCGGTCTCGATGCGGACCGGGCGCAGGCGCACGCTGAGCGGGCTGCCGTCGCGCTCGACCTGCAGGCGCAGGTCGGCTTCCGGCTTCGCGCGCACGCGCGTGGCGAAGTCCTGCCAGTCCGCGACGCGCTGGTCATCGACGCTGACGATGCGATCGCCGTCCTGCAGCCCCGCCGCTGCCGCCGGGCTGTCGGGCTTGATGCTGCCGATCACCGCCGGCAGCGACGGTCGCCACGGCTGCAGCCCGAGCCGGGCCAGCAGGTTGCCATCGGTGTCGAGGTCCTCCGGCAGCGGCAGGCGGCGTTCGAGCACACGACCGTCGGCATCGCGCACGCGCAGCTTCAGCGCCTCTCCGGGCTCCATCTGCTCGGCCACGCGCATCAGCAGTTCATCGAGGCCCTGCACCGTCACGTCCCCGACCGCCAGCACCTCGTCGCCGTCGCGGATGCCGGCGATCGCGGCCGGCGTGCCGGCTGCGGCCTCGGCGAGCACCGGGCGCACCTGGCTGACCCCGCTGAGGTACAGGATCAGGTAGGCGAGGATCGCGAACGCGAAGTTGAAGGCCGGGCCGGCGGCGACGATCGCCGCGCGCCGGCCGACCGTCTGGCGGTTGAAGGCCTGGTCGAGCTGCTCCGGCGGCACCTCGCCCTCGCGCTCGTCGAGCATGCGCACGTAGCCGCCGAGCGGCACGGCACCGATCACGTATTCGACGCCGTCGCGGGCGGTGCGTCGCCACAGCGGCCGGCCGAAGCCGATCGCGAAGCGCAGCACGCGCACGCCGCAGCGGCGGGCGACCCAGAAATGACCGAACTCATGCACGGTGATCAGCACGCCGAGCGTGACCACCAGCGCCAGGAACGACAGCAGCGGACCGTTCATCGGACACCTCCTGCGAGCTTGTCGCCGTCGATTCGCGCCTCGGCCGCACGCCGCGCCGCCGCGTCGGCGGCGAGCACGGCATCGAGCGTGTCGGCGGCCGCGGCCGGCACCGCATCGAGCACGGCAGCGTTCAGCTGCGCGATGCCGCCGAAGCCGAGCCGGCCGTCGAGGAAGGCTGCGACCGCAACCTCGTTGGCGGCGTTCAGGATCGCCGGCGCCGTGCCGCCAGCCGCGAGCGCGGCCTGCGCGAGCCCGAGACAGGGATAGCGCAGCAGGTCCGGCGCGCGGAAGTCGAGCCGGCCGATCCGGAACAGGTCGAGCGGCGCAACCCCCGAGGCGATGCGCTCGGGCCAGGCCAGCGCGTGGGCGATCGGCGTGCGCATGTCGGGGTTGCCGAGCTGCGCAAGCACCGAGCCATCGGCGTATTCGACCATCGAATGGATCACGCTCTGCGGATGGATCACCACCTCGATGCGTTCGCGCGGCAGGCCGAACAGCCAGAAGGCCTCGATCAGTTCGAGGCCCTTGTTCATCATCGTCGCCGAATCGACCGAGATCTTGCGGCCCATCGACCAGTTCGGATGGGCGCAGGCCTCGGCCGGGGTCTTGTGCGGGATCTCGTCGACCGGCGTGTCGCGAAACGGTCCGCCGGAAGCGGTCAGCAGCAGGCGCGTGACGCCTTCGGGCCGCCCCCCTGCCTGCGCGGCCGGCGGCAGGCACTGGAAGATGGCGTTGTGCTCGCTGTCGATCGGCAGCAGCTGCGCACCATGGGCCCGCACCGCCTCCATGAACAGCGCGCCGGACATCACCAGTGCTTCCTTGTTGGCGAGCAGCACGCGCTTGCCGGCACGCGCGGCGGCGAGCGCCGGCAGCAGGCCGGCGGCCCCGACGATCGCGGCCATCACCGCATCGGTTTCCGGCGCCGCGGCAACCGCGGCGAGCGCCTCGGCCCCGGCCAGCACCTCGGTGCGGCAGCCGGCGGCGTGCAGCCGCGCCTGCAGCCGGGATGCCGCGGACGATTCCGGCAGCACGGCGTACTCCGGCCGGTGCCGCTCGCAGAGCCCGGCAAGCGCGTCGACGTTGCGGTGCGCGCTCAGCGCATGCACGCGGTAGCGATCCGGATGCCGGGCCAGCACGTCGAGCGTGCTCAGGCCGATCGAGCCGGTGGCGCCGAGCACCGTCACCGCCAGCGGGCGCGCGCTCATCGCCAGGGTCCGAACACGGTGAGGCCGAGCAGGAACACCGGCGCGGCGGCGGTCAGGCTGTCGATGCGATCGAGCACGCCGCCGTGACCGGGCAGCAGCGTGCCGCTGTCCTTGGCGCCGTGCTGGCGCTTGAGCATGGATTCGAACAGGTCCCCGAGGATCGACCAGATCACGGTCAGCGCGCAGACCAGCAGGAAGGCCGGCCGTCCTCCGCGGTTACGGCGGTATGCAGAGAACGGTAGTTGTTCCCTTTCG
>NZ_DAOLKE010000041.1:0-17660 GCF_035331805.1 Plasticicumulans sp.
GGTCGACGTGACCGATCGTGCCCACGTTCACGTGCGGCTTCTTGCGCTCGAATTTCTCTTTGGCCATTGCGAACTCTCCCCGATGATCACGCGGGATGCTTGACGATTTCTTGAGACGAACAGACAGGGAACAGGCGGTGGAGCCCATGACCAGATTCGAACTGGTGACCTCGTCCTTACCAAGGACGTGCTCTACCGACTGAGCTACATGGGCCTTGAAACGAAACAGCGACCGATTGGAGCGGGTGATGGGAATCGAACCCACACCATCAGCTTGGAAGGCTGAGGTTCTACCATTGAACTACACCCGCCCTGCCAGAGCTTTTGCGCCCCCGCCGCCACGCTGACTGCAACGGATGGCAACTGGTCAAAACCGGATCAAGACAAATTTGGTGGAGGGGGAAGGATTCGAACCTTCGAAGGCTGAGCCGGCAGATTTACAGTCTGCTCCCTTTGACCGCTCGGGAACCCCTCCAAAACAGGACGCGCATTCTGCCGTGCACTTCCGGACCCGTCAACACTACTTCCTGCGACTTCTTCCGGATATCTGGTGCTGGCGGTCCGGATCGAACGGACGACCTGCTGTTTACAAGACAGCTGCTCTACCGACTGAGCTACGCCAGCGTGCCCGGCAACGCCACGGGGCGCGCAGTGTAGACGAAGCCGGCGAGCGCCCGCAAACCGCTCAGGCGCCTGCGGAACCGGCCAGCCGCGCCAGCCCGTCGAGCACCAGATCCGGCACGAGCTCGACCGCGAACGGCAGCAGCGGCGCGAGGAAGGCGCCATCGCCACCGGTCAGCAGACAGTGCAGACCCTCGCCCGCCCCGGCTCCGGCGCTCTGGACGCTGCCGGTGATGCCGCCGACGACGGCATGCCGCACGCCGGCGGCCACACAGGCGGCCGTGTCGCGACCGAGACCTGAGGGCGTGGCCGGCACCGGCCCGGCGGGGATGCGGCGGGTGTTGCCGTACAGCGCGGTACGCATCAGCTGCAGGCCGGGCAGGATCGTGCCGCCCAGATGCCGGCCGTCCGCGGCGAGCGCATCGACGGTCACGGCCGTGCCGGCATCGATCACGCAGCAGGCCCGCCGTGTGCGTGCGCGCGCACCGATCATGGCCAGCCAGCGGTCGACCCCCATGCGCGCCGGCTCGGCATAGGCACTGACGATGCCGCCGGCCGCGGCCGTCGCCTGCACGAAGGTCGGCGACAGGCTCCAGCGTGCCCGCAGCGCAGCATCCAGCGCGGCGTCGAAGTGGCTGCCGGCGACGCTGCCGCACCAGATCGCCGAAGGCCGTGCGAGCGCGTCCGGGAGTTCGGCAAGGGCCTCGGCCAGCGGGCGGTCGCGATGCACGAGGCAGCCGGCGATCCGCGGCCCGTCTTCGGCATCGAGGCGCCACTTCAGCCGGGTGTTGCCGGCATCGATCAGCAGCCGGGCCGTCATGCCGGCCTCAGGCTCAGTTCGCCGATCGCGAAGCTGCGCCGGCCGCTGGCGGTATCGAGCTGCAGTTCGCCGTCGGCCGCGATGCCGCGTGCGATGCCCTCGACGACGTGACCCGGCCACAGCAGCCGCACCGGCCGGCCGGCGACCGCGTCCCAGCGCTGCCAGTCGGACTGGAAGCTGTCGAGCCCCGACTCGCCGAAGGCCGTGCAGGCGATGGCAATCTCGGACAGCAGCAGCGCCGCGAGCCGGTTGCGGGAGACATGCGTGCGCCCGAGCACTGTCGCCAGGTCGATCCACGGCTGGTCGATCGTGCCGCCGGCGGACTCCGGCATCGCGACGTTCACGCCGACACCGATGATGACGTGGCTGCAGCCTTCGCTCTCGCCGCCGAATTCGAGCAGCACGCCGCCGAGCTTGCGGGCGTCCCACAGCAGGTCATTCGGCCACTTGAGGCCGTGGCCGCCGACGCCGAAGCGTTCGAGCGAACGCGCCAGTGCCACGCCGATCGCGAGCGACAGCCCGGCGAGCGCGGCGGGCGGCAGCGCGAAGCGCCACAGCACCGACAGGTACAGGTTGGCTGCGTACGGCGAGATCCACTGCCGGCCGAGCCGGCCGCGGCCGGCGCGCTGGCTTTCGGCCAGACAGACCGCGCCCGCCGGCAGGCCGCTGCGCGCCAGCTGCGCGAGCCGGGTGTTGGTCGAATCGGTTTCGGCGAGCACTTCGAGCGGCCCGAGGCGGGCCGCGGCGGTCTCGTCGAGCCGGGCCTGGATCAGCCCGGCGTCGAGCAGTTCGAGCGGACGGGCCAGCCGGTAGCCGCGCCCGCGCACGGCCTGGATGTCGAGGCCGCGCGCCTGCCAGCCGCGCACGAGCTTCCAGACCGCCGCCCGGCTGATGCCGAGTTCGGCTGCCAGCACCTCGCCGGAACGGAAGCCGCCATCGGCGAGGCGCTCCAGCAGCTGCGCGGCGCGTGCCGGCACGACCGGCCTGCCGTCAGAGGATGACCGAGAAGAAGCTCAGCCAGGACAGGATGATCAGGGCAATGATGATCACCAGGGAAAAGTTCTCGAACGTGAACATGGACATGACTCCTTGGGCGGTGAGGGTCGGATGATACTTCAGGCATCGCCGTCACGCGCAGCGGACGGCCGGGAAGCTTCCGGGGAAGCGGAAGGTCTGGAGGGTCCGGAAGGTTTGTCGGCGGACGGCTCGGGACGCGGGATCATCGGGTCGTCGTCGTCCATCAGGATGCGGTGCGCCGGACCTTCGAGGTCATCGAACTGGCCGGACTTCACCGACCAGACGAAGGCCCACACCGCGACCAGCATGATTGCGATCGCGAGCGGGATCAGCAGGTACAGGATTTCCATGCTGGCGCTCCCTCAGGCCCGGCGGCGCGCGCGCAGGCGCAGCGCATTGACGACGACGAGCAGCGAACTCGCCGACATGCCGATCGCCGACAGCCAGGGGGCGATCCAGCCGGCGGCGGCGGCCGGCACGGCCAGCACGTTGTAGCCGATCGACCAGGCGAGGTTCTGGCGGATGATCGCCAGCGTGCGCCGTGCGGTGGTGACGCCGTCGACGAGATGTCCGAGCCCCGAGGACAGCAGGATCATGTCGGCCGAGGCATGCGCGAGCTGCGTGCCCGAACCCATCGCAATCGAGACGCTGGCCGCCGCGAGCACCGGCGCATCGTTGATGCCGTCGCCGACCATCGCCACCACCGCCCCGCCCTGCTGCAGTGCCTCGATGCGCGCGAGCTTGTCCGCCGGCAGCAGCCCGCCTTCGGCGTGGGCGATGCCGGCCTCGGCGGCGATGGCCGCAACCGCCGCCGGCCGGTCGCCGGACAGCAGCCAGACTTCGAGCCCGGCAGCCCGCAGCCGCCCGACCGTCTCGGGGGCATCCGGACGCAGGCGGTCGGCGAAGCGCAGCCACGCGAGGGTTCCTTCGGCATCGGCGAGCACGACCCAGGTCGAGGCTTCGGCATCGCTTGCCTGCGGCGGCTCGGCTGCGGCAGCCGGCTTGCCGATCCGGTAGACGCGGCCGTCGATCGTGCCCTCGACGCCGTGGCCCGGGGTGTTGCGAAGATCGAGCGCGCGCCGCGTGCCGCGCGCGGCATCGACGATCGCCTGCCCGACCGGGTGTTCGGAGCCGCATTCGAGCGCTGCCGCGAGTTCGAGCGCCTCATCGGCCGTGAGCCCCGCGCGCACCGCCACGGTATCGACCAGGCGCAGCCGGCCGATGGTCAGCGTGCCGGTCTTGTCGAACACCACGTGCGTCGCGCGTGCCAGGGTTTCGAGCGCGTGGCCGCGCGTGGTCAGCAGGCCGATGCGCGTCAGCGCGCCGGTCGCGGCGGTGATCGCGGCCGGTGTCGCCAGACCGAGCGCGCACGGACAGGTCACGACCAGGATCGCGAGCACGATCGGGAAGGCGCGCGCCGGTTCGTGCTGCCACCACCAGGCCCAGACCAGCAACGACACCAGCAGCAGCACGGCGACGAAGTGCCCGGCGATGCGGTCGGCAAGCGCGGCGATGCGCGGCTTCTCGCTCTGCGCGCGATCGAGCAGGCGCACGATCGACGACAGCACGCTGTCGGCCCCGACGCGCTCGACGCGCACGCGCAGCGGGCTTTCGACGTTGACCGAGCCGCCGATCACGGCATCGCCGACCGTGCGGGCCTGCGGCAGGCTCTCGCCGGTCAGCAGCGATTCATCGACGCTGCTCGCCCCGTCGAGCACGCTGCCATCGGCCGGAATCGTCTCGCCGGGCCGCACGCGCACCTCGTCGCCGGCTGCGAGTTCGGCCACCGGCACGACCTCGTCGCCTCCGGGACCGATGCGGGTCGCGGTCGCCGGCAGGATGCGGGTGAGTTCCTCGGACACCTGCGCGGCGCGGTGGCGGGCGCCCATTTCCAGGAAGCGCGCGCTGAGCAGGAAGAAGATGAACATCGTCACCGAGTCGTAATAGACCTCGCCGCCGCCGAAGATCGTGTACCAGACGCTGGCGATGGTCGCGAGCACGACGGCGAGCACGATCGGCACGTCCATGCCGAGGCGGCGGTTGCGCAGATCGCGCAGCGCGGCGCTGAAGAACGGCGCACCGGCATAGGCGACGGTCGGCAGCGCGATCACGAGACTGATCCAGCGGAAGAAATGCCGCCATTCCTCGTCCATGCCGTACCAGCTGCCGGCGTACATGCCGACGGCGAGCATCATGACCTGCATCGAGCCGAGCGCGGCGACCGCGACCCGGCGCAGCGCCTTCGAGCGCTCGCGCTTGAGCAGCGCCTCCTGCCGGCCCGGATCGAACGGATGCGCGACGTAGCCGATCGCGGCGATCGCCTTCAGGACCGTGCTCAGCTGCACGCGGGCATCGTCCCAGCGCAGGTGCGCGCGGTGGGTCGAGTAGTTGACGCGGAATTCCAGCACGCCCGGAATCGCGCCGACGTGGCGTTCGTTGAGCCAGACGCAGGCCGCACAGACGATGCCTTCGAGGATCAGCGAGGCCTCGCGCACCGTGCCGCCGGCCTCGGCGCGCACGAAGCTCTGCTGCAGGTCGGTGCGGTCGTAGAGCTCCATGCCGCGCAGCTGCTCGGGCACGAGATCCTCGGCCCGGCGCGAGATCGTCGTGCGGTGGCGGTAGTAGTCGGTCAGCCCGGCCGCGACGATCGCCTGCGCGACCGCCTCGCAGCCGTGGCAGCAGAGCCGCCGCCCGGCGCCGTCGACGACGACGTGGAAGCGCGTTTCCGGCGGCACCGGCAGGCCGCAGTGGAAGCAGTCGCCGGCGCCGGCATCGCTGACGGCAGTCAGGCTGGCCTCGGGGGCGTTCATGAACCGTCTCCGCCGGCGCGCACGCGCGTGCTGGCGCGCACCTCGTGCAGGTCCTCGCCCTTGCGGATTTCCAGCACCAGATTCCAGGTGCCGGGGGCCGGCAGCGTCACGGCGGCGCGATAGACGCCGGCATCGACCTCGTCCATCTCGAAGTCGAGATCGAGCCGGCTGTCGGCCGGGCGCAGGAACTCGCCGCGCACGAGCGCCCCGCGCAGCGGCCGGCCGTCGCGGTCGGTGACGGCGATCTGCAGCCGCGCCGCCTCGCCGGCGTGCGGGTCCGAGACCCAGCCCTTCTGCACCTGCCAGCCGCGTGCGCGCTGGCGCTCGACCTGTTCGAGGTAGCGGTTGTACAGCTCTTCCTTCTTCTGGAAGTCGTGCGACATGACGCCGGGGAAGCCGGAGTTGACCACGCGCGCGTCCTCGGCGGTCGGCGGCAGCAGCAGCCGCGCCAGCGGCGAGGACAGGCCGCGTTCGGCCAGCGTCACGAACACCGAGTCGGCCGCGACCAGCAGCACGAAGAAGCCGACGATCACGCTCGGACCGAGCGGGAAGCGCGCCGTGCCGGCGAGTGCCGGGCGCGCGCCGCCGACCAGCGCGAAGATCGCGGACACGACCAGATAGATCGCGACGTGGATCGCGAACAGGTCGCCCCCGGGCCAGTCGAGGATCGCCCAGGGCACGTAGATGCCGAGCGTCGCGAGGGCGACGACGGCGCCGGCGAGGTGCGGACCGAGGCGGGTGAAGCGCCCGAGCAGCCAGTTGGCCAGCGCGATCAGCGCCGCACCGCCGATCAGCGAGGACAGCAGATCAGTCATGTCACGATTCCTGCCGGTGTGCTCGTCGCCACCGGCCCCGGGCCGCGTGCCGGCGCACCGGCGTCACTGGCCCGCATAGAAGGCCGCCGGGCGGCGGATCGGTTCGGTTCCGAGCCCCGACAGCGGCGTGATGACGAACTCGAAGCTCTGGCGCTCCCGGCCGGCGACCGGCATGGCGCGCACCTTCGCCGGCAGGCGCAGGCGCTGTTCGGCACCGAGTTCGATGGTTTCGAGCCCCTCCATGTCGAGCTCGGCTCCGGGCAGGCCCTCGATCGCGATGCGCAGGCGCCCGGGCTGCGCGACCTTGCTGTTGAGCTTGATCTCGTAGCTGTTCTGCACGCGGCCATCGGAGAGCTGCACCGACAGCGGCTGGCGGATCTGCTCGACCACGGCATCGAGGGCGGCGCGGTTGGCGATGCTCCAGCCGAGCATCGCGATCGTCAGCATCAGCACCAGCGCGTAGCCGATGTTCTTCGGCTTCAGCAGCCGGGTCGGGCGGTCGTTGAGCGAGTTGTCGGAGGTGTACTTGATCAGCCCGCGCGGCCATTCGAGCTTGTCCATGACCGTGTCGCAGGCATCGACGCACAGCGCGCAGGAAATGCACTGGTACTGCAGGCCGCGGCGGATGTCGATGCCGACCGGGCAGACCTGCACGCAGTAGCCGCAGTCGACGCAGTCGCCGACGCCGGCGGCCATGCGCTCGTCCCGGGTCTTGAGATCGCGCCCCAGCTTGGCGCGACCGGCCGTGCGCTCGCCGCGGCGCGGGTCGTAGGAGATGATCAGCGTGTCGCGATCGAACATCGCGCTCTGGAAGCGCGCGTACGGACACATGTAGGTGCAGACCTGCTCGCGCGCGAGCCCGGCCATCACGAAGGTGGTCGCGGTCAGGAAGCCGGTGGTCGCATAGGCCGCAAACGGCGCGGCCCCGGTCAGGAACTCACCGACCAGCGTCGGCGCATCGGCCCAGTACAGCGTGAAGGTCAGGCCGGTCAGGAAGGCCACGCCCAGCCAGGACGCCCAGGTCAGCAGCATCTTGCGGCGCTTCTCGGCATCCCAGGGCTGCTTCGCCAGCCGCAGGCGCGCCGGGCGTTCGCCCTGGATCGCCTGCTCGATCATGATGAACACATCGGTCCAGAGCGTCTGGAAGCAGAAGTAGCCGCACCAGACGCGCCCGGCCAGACCGGTCACGAAGAACAGCAGCGTCGCGGCGATCACCAGCAGGCCGGCGAGCCAGAAGATGTCCTGCGCCTGCACGACCAGATCGAACAGGTAGAAGCGCCGGCCCGGCAGGTCGAACAGCACCGCCTGGTTGACGCCGGTCGGCCGCGACCAGCGCAGCCACGGCAGCAGGAAGTAGACACCGTAGGCGAGCAGCACGACGCCGGTCTTGAGCTTGCGGAACCGCCCTTCGACGGAGCGGGGATGGATCGCCAGACGCTTCTGGTAGAGCTGTGCTTCTTCGGCCATGGACTTTCCGGGTGGTCGTAACGGCACGGCGACCGCAGCGCAGGCACTGCGGTCGCCGCCGGAGGTGGGACGGAGCCGTCAAGCATCGCCGCCGGGCGGCGCCAGGGCACTGACGGTTCGCACTCGTCCGCTGCCGGAACCCGTCCGGCTTGCTTACTGGCCGCCGCCGAGCTGATGCACGTAGACGGCCATCAGCTTGATCTCGGCGGCACTGAGGCGCTCGCCCCAGGCCGGCATCTTGCGCACGTTCTGCACGCCGCTGCCGATCACCGCCCTGACCGCCGCGAGCTTGTCGGCGGGGCTCTGGGCAGCCGGGACGTTGGCGATCGTCCAGATCTTGTCGGTCAGGTTCGCCGCACCCATCGACTTGATGCCCTTGCCGTCGTCGCCGTGGCACATGTAGCAGCCGCCGGTGGCGCCGGTGAAGATCTTCTGGCCGCGGGCGCTGGCCTCGCTGGACGGCACGACGCCGGACAGCGACAGCACGTAGTTCGCGACATCGTCGATCTGCGTGGCGTTCAGCACGCTGCCGAAGGCCGGCATGTAGCCGTTGCGGCCGTGCTTGAGCGTCGTCTCGATGGCCTGGTAGCTGCCGCCCCACAGCCAGTCGTCGTCGACGAGGTTCGGGAACAGCCCGACCACGCCCTGACCGCCGCGGCCATGGCAGGCCGAGCAGTTGGTCTCGAACAGGCGCTTGCCGGCCTGGTTCACGAACGCGACCATCTGCGGGTCCTTGGCGATCGCCGCGTAATCGGTCTGCGCGATCTTGTCGAGGTACTGGCGCTGGCGCTTGGCATCCGAGCCGCTGTCGAGGTCTTCGAGCAGGGCGCTGCGCGTGTTCCAGCGCATCGTGTGCGACTGGCCGCCCTCGGTGTAGGTCGCGGTCGTGAAGCCCTTGGTCCAGGTCTTGCCGAAGGGCCAGGCCGGATACGCGAACCAGTAGAACACCGCAAAGACCACGGTCGCGTAGAACGACCACAGCCACCAGCGCGGCAGCGGATTGTTGAACTCCTGCAGGTCACCGTCCCAGGCGTGACCGGTGGTCTGCACCGCCCCGGGCGTGCTCGTTGTCGTCGTCGTGTCACTCATCGTTCGTCACCGTCCGTCGCCTTGTGCGCGGGCGCGTCATGCCGGTCAGCCGGCTCGTCGTCCTGAAACGGAATGTGCTTGTACGACTCCAGCCGGCGGCCGCGGCGGCGGCTGCCGAAGACGTAGATCACGATTCCGCAGAAGGTCCCGAAGAACAGCAGCAGCGAGAAGATCTTGCTGTTGTCGAGACGGGTGAACCAGGACAGCCAGTCGAACACGTCGCGCCTACCGAATCATCCGGGCCCGCCCCGTCGCCGGGGCGCGGCCCGTTCGCCGAATCACCGAATGCTCAGCGGAAGTTCGCGAAGTAGCCTTCGTCGTACTTGCTGAAGTCGACCATCGTGCCGAGCACCTGCAGGTAGGCGACCAGCGCCTCCATCTCGGTGACGCGGTCCGGCAGGCCGTCGTAGTTGAAGGTGCGCGCCTGCTTCATCAGGTTGTCCTTGGCCTGGCTGATGTCGAGCTGGTCGGCCACCACCTTGCCGAAGTCCTTGACGTTCTTTTCGTACTCGGCCTGCGTCAGCGAGTAGGGCACGCCGGTGTAGCGCAGCGCCTTCATGCGATCGGCGACATCGGTGTAGTCGAGCTCGGTATCGAGCAGCCACGGGTAGTTCGGCATGATCGACTCGGGCACGACCGAGGTCGGCTTGACCAGATGCTGCACGTGCCACTGGTTCGAGAACTTGTTGCCGACGCGCGCCAGATCCGGACCGGTGCGCTTCGAGCCCCACTGGAACGGGTGGTCGTACTTGCTCTCGGCGGCCAGCGAGTAGTGGCCGTAGCGCAGCCACTCGTCACGGAACGGCCGGATCATCTGCGAGTGGCACAGGAAGCAGCCCTCGCGCACGTAGATGTCGCGACCGCGCAGTTCGAGCGGCGTGTACGGGCGCACGCCGTCGACCTTCTCGACGGTGTCGTTGATGAAGTACAGGGGCACGATCTCGACCAGACCGCCGATGCTGATGACGGCCAGCACCAGCGCGATCATCAGGCCGGAGTTGACCTCAATATGCTCGTGTCTCATGTCGCTTGGACTCCAGTCGGATCAGGTGCGGGCCAGCTTGGCCGCGAGCTTGGCTTCGAGCTTGCTGCGCTCGCGACGCGCATCGAGCGCGGTCATCACGAGGTTGTAAGCCATCAGCAGGATGCCGGCGACGAAGAACGCACCGCCGATGGCGCGCCACACGTAGGGCTTGTGCAGGAACTCGACGGTCTCGATGAAGCTGTAGGCGAGGTTGCCGTAGTCATCGAAGCCACGCAGCATCAGGCCCTGGCCGATGCCGGCGACCCACATCGAGGTGATGTACAGCACGATGCCGACCGTCGCGAGCCAGAAGTGCACGTAGATCAGCTTGGTGCTGTGGATGCGCGTGTCGTACAGGCGCGGGAACAGGTGGTAGAACGAACCGAAGCTGACCAGCGCCACCCAGCCGAGCGCACCGGAGTGCACGTGGCCGATGGTCCAGTCGGTGTAGTGCGACAGCGCGTTGACGCTCTTCAGCGACATCAGCGGACCTTCGAAGGTCGACATGCCGTAGAAGGACATCGAGGTGATCAGGAACAGCATGATCGGGTCGGAGCGCAGTTTGTCCCAGGCTCCCGACAGCGTCATGATGCCGTTGATCATGCCGCCCCAGGACGGCAGCAGCAGCAGCACCGAGAAGGTCGCCGACAGCGTCGAGACCCAGTCCGGCAGCGCGGTCCAGTGCAGGTGGTGCGCACCGACCCACATGTACAGGAAGATCAGCGCCCAGAAGTGGATGATCGACAGCCGGTACGAGTACACCGGCCGGCCGGCCTGCTTCGGCACGAAGTAGTACATCATTCCGAGGAAGGCCGCGGTCAGGAAGAAGCCGACCGCGTTGTGGCCGTACCACCACTGCGTCATCGCGTCCTGCACGCCGGCGTACATCGAGTACGACTTGGTCAGCGACACCGGCACCGAGATGTTGTTGAAGATGTGCAGGATCGCCGTCGCGAGGATGAAGGCGAGATAGAACCAGTTCGCGACATAGATGTGCGGCTGCGAGCGGCGCACGATCACGGACACGAAGTTGTAGAAGTACACGACCCAGACGGCGACGATCGCCAGGTCCAGCGGCCACTCGAACTCGGCGTACTCCTTGCCCTGCGAGAAGCCGGCCATGTAGCTCAGCACGCCGAGCAGCACGCCCGCGTTCCAGCCGTAGAACGTGAAGTCCGCCAGCACGTTGCTCGGCAGGCGCGCCTGACAGGTACGCTGCACGACGTAGTACGAGGTGGCGAACAGCGCACAGCCGCCGAAGCCGAAGATCACGAGCGTCGTGTGCACCGGACGCAGGCGACCGAAGGTGATCTGCGGGATGTCGAAGTTCAGGAAGGGCCAGGCCAGCTCGCTGGCGGCGTAGAGGCCGGCACTCATGCCGAGCACACCCCACACCATGGCCATGATCGTGAACTTGCGCACGATGTCGTAGTTGTACTGCTCGGCGGGCGCCGCTGCGCTATGGGCCATATCCCGATACTCCCGATGCTGCAGGCTGGACAGAAAACGAACGGGCCCTGCCGGGTGCGGTGCTCCGGCAGGGCTCTCGCCGCGGGGTCTTGAGCGGCCCGGCATGTTACTTGAGGTTAATCAATTCCCTCAATCGCAGTTTGGTCTCCGTGACGCATTTGCCCCGCGATGCGAAATGCCGCCGCCGGGCATGTTCACGTCCATACCCTCAAAGCGGAAACCCCCGCTTCCGGGGCCCGGAAGCGGGGGTGGCGGCACGGTGCGGCGTGCTCAGATCACCAGCCGCTGCACCTGCTTCAGGATCGTGAACAGGTAGTGATCGACCATCAGCACCGCGAACAGCGCGAACAGGTAGACGATCGAGTACAGGAACACCGGCAGTGCGTGCCGGTCCTCGCGGCTCAGGTACAGCCGCGCGGCGAGCCACAGGAAGCGCGCGCCGAGCCCGAGCGCGCCGGCGAGGTACAGCGGCCCGGCGACACCGGTCAGCCACGGCAGCAGCGTCACCAGCACCAGCACGACCGTGTACAGCAGCACCTGCAGGCGCGTGTACTCGACCCCGTGCGTGACCGGCAGCATCGGCACTTCGGCGCGCGCGTAGTCCTCGCGCCGGTGGATCGCCAGCGCCCAGAAGTGCGGCGGCGTCCACACGAACACGATCAGGAACAGCAGCAGCGCCCCGCCGTCGACCTGCCCGCTCACCGCCGTCCAGCCGAGCAGCGGCGGCGCGGCGCCGGCCGCGCCGCCGATGACGATGTTCTGCGGCGTCGCGCGCTTGAGGAACATCGTGTAGACGACCGCGTAGCCGAGCAGCGACGCGAAGGTCAGCCACGCGGTCAGCGTGTTGGTCGCCGCAAGCAGCAGCGCGAAGCCGGCCGCGCCGAGCAGGCTCGCGAAGGCGAGCGCCTGACGGCCGTCGAGATGCCCGGTCGGCAGCGGCCGGCGGCGCGTGCGCGCCATGATCGCGTCGATGCGCCGGTCGACGACGTGGTTGACCGCCGCCGCCGCGCCGGCCATCGCCGCGATGCCGGCCGAGCCGAACACCAGCACCGGCCACGGCACCATGTCCGGGGTCGCGAGGAACATGCCGACCATGGCCGTGAACGTGATCAGCGCGACGACGCGCGGCTTGGTCAGCTCGTAGTAATCGCGCCAGCCGGCACCGGCGCCGGGCACCAGCAGCCGGGACGAAGGGGATGCGCTCATGCGGGCAGTCTCCGCGGATGCAGCAGGTGGTTCAGGCCGAGCACGACCAGCAGCAGTACGGCCGCCCCGGCGTTGTGGGCGACCGCGACCGGCAGCGGCAGCGACAGCAGCACGTTGCCGAAGCCGAGCAGCAACTGCGCCACGAGCGCGGCGAACAGCAGCCAGCCGCCACGGCGCAGGCCGGCATCGAGGCTTCGCGCCAGCCGCCACGCCAGCGCGCCGAGCACGGCGAGTGCGAGCAGCGCGCCGACGCGGTGCATGACGTGGATGGTCATGCGCGCCTCGTTGTCGAGCACGCCGCCCTCGTAGTTGATGCCGAGTCCGCGCCACGGCAGGTAGGCATCGGCGAAATCGGTCGGCGGCCACCAGCGGCCCTGACAGGTCGGCAGGTCCGGGCAGGCGAGCGCCGCATAGTTGGTGCTGGTCCAGCCGCCGAGCGCGATCTGCACGATCAGCACCACGAGCGCCAGCAGCGCCCAGCCGCCGAGCCGGCGGCGTTCGGCTTCGACCGGACGCGGCTGCCAGCCGGACTGGCGCAGCGCCAGCCAGAACAGCAGCCCGAGCGTCGCCAGCCCGCCGAGCAGGTGTCCGAGCACGATCAGCGGCTTCAGCAGCAGTGTCACGGTCCACATGCCGAGCAGCGCCTGGAACAGCACCAGGGCGACCAGCGCCAGCGGCAGGGCCAGCATCTGCCCCGGCTCATGCCGCCGGCGCCAGGCACTCACGGCGAGCGCGAGGATCAGCAGCCCGAGCGTGCCGGCCGCATAGCGGTGGATCATCTCCTTCCAGGCCTTCTCCGGCTCGACCGGGCGGTCCGGCCACGCGGCGTTGGCGGCCTCGATGTGCCGGACCGATTCCGGTACATCGAGGTGGCCGTAGCAGCCCGGCCAGTCCGGACAGCCGAGGCCGGCGTGCGACAGGCGCACATATGCACCGAGCACGACCACGCACAGCGCCAGCACGCAGGCCGCGATGGCCAGCTGCGAAAACGCCAGCCGCCGGCCCGGCACGGCAGGCGCTGCGGCGGAGGTCAGGGAAACTGCGGGCGACAGGGTCTGCATGGGAATCAGCCGATCTGCGAGAGCTTCAACAAGCGGGTCAGGTCCTTCAGCATGCCGCCGGCCTCGCCGTCGGCGGCGTAGCGCAACACCAGATTGCCGTGCGGATCGACGAGGTAGATCCAGCCGCCGGGACGCCCGTCCGTGCGCCAGCCCCCGGTGAATTCCGTGCGGGCCTCAGTCGTGGCCGCGCCGGCTGCAAGCCCCGGATGCTCGCGCGCCAGCCACTGGCGGCTCGCGTCATCGGGCATCGAGGCGAACAGCACCAGGCGCTGCACGCGGTCGATGTCGCGGCCGATGGCGAGGCGCACCTGACGCAGCCGCCACAGCGCATCGCGACAGAGCGCCGGGCAGTCGCTGCCGGAGGCCACATACACCAGCGTCCAGCGCCCGTGCAGGAAGTCCGGCGCGAGCGGCGTGTCGTCGGTGGCGAGCGCCGACAGCGGTGACAGCGCGCGCACCGGGTTCAGCAGTTCGCCGTGCTCGGCGCTGCCGGCCGGGCGCCACTGGCCGAACAGGCCGATCGCCACCGCCAGCGGCAAGGCGAACAGCGCGATGATCAGCAGCAGTTGCAGACGCGCGCGACGCACACTCGCGGGGCGAAGCTGCAGCAGGGTCAATTCCGGATTCATGCGGACGGACTCGTTCGGGCCTCGGGAAGGGAATCGCGCCGGCGCTGCCGGCGGCTCAGGACGATCCAGGTACAGACGACGGTCACCGCCAGCGCGAACCACTGCAGCGCATAGCCGCGGTGGCGCTCGGGGCCGAACTCGCCGGGGTCCGGATGCCAGTCGCGGACGAAGCCGCCCGGCAGCCCGGCATCGAGCAGCAGCACGGCTCCGAGCACGCCGTGCCCGAGCGCGTGCGCCGCGGCGGGGGCATCGAGCCAGACCACCGGCTGCGGCCACGGCCCGGCCACTTCGATCGTGCCGAGGCGCAGGCCCGGATTGGCCGGCTGCGCGAGCAGGCCGCGGATCGTCTGCACGCCGGCCGGTGGAGCGTCGGGGGTCTTCGGGCGGGCCTGCGGACTCTCGTACCAGCCGCGGTTGACCAGCAGCCAGTCACCGCCGCCGGCCGGCACGAAGGGCGTGTAGGCCTCGATGCCGACGCGACCGTCGCGCATGCGGTTCAGCAGCAGGAACTCGTGCCCGGCGCGGTATTCGCCGCGCAGTTCGACGCGCCGGTAACGGCTGCCGGCCGCGGCCGGATCGAGCGTGGCCAGATCGACGGCCGGGCGGTGCGAACGCGCGTCCCAGTCAGCAAGCCACGCGCTCTTCTCGTCGGCCCGGCGCAGCTGCCAGCAGCCGAGCGACACGAAGACCGCAGCGACGGCGCAGGTCAGCAGCAGCCAGCCGAGGCGGCGCAGCGGCATCAGCGTGGCTCCTGCCGGGTGCGGCCGGCGCGTAGACTCGGGCGCAAGCACCTGCGGAGTCCCTTCATGTCCATCGTGCTGTTCCGCGTTCTCGTCATCGCCGCGCTGCTCGCGATCGTCGCGAGCCTCGGCTCCGGGCTGTTCTTTCTGGTGCGCGAGCGCGAGCGCAGCGAGCGGCTGGTGCGCGCGCTGACCGTGCGCATCGCGCTGTCGATCGGCCTGTTCGTGCTGCTGCTGCTCGCCTGGGCCGCCGGTCTGGTCCAGCCGCACGGCGTGCACTGATGACGGACGGGCACCGGCTCAGAACCAGTACACGAACACGAACAGTCCGAGCCAGACCACGTCGACGAAGTGCCAGTACCAGGCCGCGGCCTCGAACGCGAAGTGGTGCTCGGGCGTGAAGTGCCCGGCCAGCGAGCGCAGCAGCATGACCGTCAGCATGATCGCGCCGATGGTCACGTGCGCCCCGTGGAAGCCGGTCAGCATGAAGAAGGTCGAGCCGTAGATGCCGCTGCCGAGCGTCAGGTTCATGTGCTGGTAGGCATGGCTGTACTCGACCGCCTGCAGCGCGACGAACAGGAAGCCGAGTCCGACGGTCGCGGCGAGCCCGAGGCAGAGCTGGCGGCGGTTGCCCTTCAGCAGTCCCCAGTGCGCCCAGGTCACGGTCGCGCCGCTCGACAGCAGGATCAGCGTGTTCAGCGCCGGCAGGCCCCACGGCCCCATGACCTCGAAGGTGCCGCCGACGCGGCCCGGGCCGTTGGTCGGCCAGCGCTCCTCGAAGGTCGGCCACAGCAGTTCGTGCGTCATCGGCTTGGAAGCGGACGTGCCGTCGAGCCACGGCAGCGCGTAGTCACGCGCGTAGAACAGCGCGCCGAAAAAGGCCGCGAAGAACATGACTTCCGAGAAGATGAACCAGCTCATGCCCCAGCGGAACGAGCGGTCCATCTGCGGGCTGTAGAGGCCGGCCTGGCTCTCGCGGATGACGTTGTTGAACCAGCCGATCATCATCACGATCAGCACCGCCAGCCCGCAGTACAGCAGCGTCGGCGCGTGGCCGTTCAGCAGGTTGGCGCCGCCCATCATCGTGACGAACAGGCCGACCGAACCGATGATCGGCCAGGGGCTGCTGTGCGGCACGTAATAGCTGCCGGCGGATGGCGCGTCGTGCGTCGTCGTGCTCATGGATCGCCCTCGGGGATGTTGCGCTTCAGCCGCCCTGCCCGGGCAGCCGGAAGAAGGTGTAGGACAGCGTCACGGTGCCGACCTCGGCCGGCAGCTGCGGATCGATGCGGAAGGTCACCGGCATCTCGCGCCCCTCGCCGGGCGCGAAACGCTGCTGGTTGAAGCAGAAGCATTCGATCTTGTGGAAATGCAGCGAGGCCAGCCCCGGCGCGACACTCGGCACGGCCTGGCCGGCCAGCGGCGTTTCACTGCGGTTTCGCGCGTAGAAGTGCGTCGTGTAGAAGCGCCCCGGATGCACCTCGATGCGCGTGACATCCGGGCGGAACTCCCACGGCGCCTCGTCGTTGACGCTGGCGATGAACTCGACGATCACCGTGCGCGCCTCATCGACCGGCATCGGCGCGGCATCGGCAACCGCCGCACGCGTCTTGCCGTTGAGGCCGGTGACCTGACAGAGCACGTCGTACAGCGGCACCAGCGCGAAGCCGAAGCCGAACATCGCCACGACGACGAGCAGCGTGCGCCGGATCGAGCGCTGCACGCCGGCGGCCGCGGCCGGGACCGGCGGGCTCATGCGCGCTGGGCCGCCAGCCAGATGAAGCCGGCGTAGAACGCCACGGCGATCACGACCAGCGTGATGACGGTGCGCCGCACGGCGCG
Source organism: Plasticicumulans sp. (assembly GCF_035331805.1). NCBI lineage: Bacteria > Pseudomonadati > Pseudomonadota > Gammaproteobacteria > Candidatus Competibacteraceae > Plasticicumulans > Plasticicumulans sp. Next base: position 16,612 of record NZ_DAOLKE010000041.1, read on the forward strand.
GCGGCGCGGCTGCGGATCGGGCAGGCCGGGGTTCATCGCGGCCTCCATCAGCTGTGCGCCTCCGCCTCGGTGATCTGCGGCGGCGTCTGGAAGGTGTGGTGCGGCGCCGGCGACGGCACCGTCCATTCCAGCCCGTGCGCACCCTCCCAGGGCTTGGCCGGTGCCGGCTCGCCGCCGCGCACGCACTTGATCACGACCCACAGGAAGATCAGCTGCGAGAAGCCGAAGATGAACGCGCCGATCGACGAGATCATGTTGAACTCGGCGAACTGCAGCGCGTAGTCGGGGATGCGCCGCGGCATGCCGGCGAGTCCGAGGAAGTGCTGCGGGAAGAACAGGATGTTGACGCCGATCGCCGAGCACCAGAAATGCAGCCGGCCGAGCTTCTCGTCGTACATGTGGCCGGTCCACTTCGGCAGCCAGTAATACGCGGCGGCCATGATCGAGAACACCGCGCCCGGCACCAGCACGTAGTGGAAGTGTGCGACGACGAAGTAGGTGTCCTGATACTGGAAGTCGGCCGGCGCGATCGCGAGCATCAGACCCGAGAAGCCGCCGATCGTGAACAGCACGACGAACGCGATCGCGAACAGCATCGGCGTCTCGAAGGTCATCGAGCCGCGCCACATCGTGCTGATCCAGTTGAACACCTTCACGCCGGTCGGCACCGCGATCAGCATCGTCGCGTACATGAAGAACAGCTCGCCGGCGAGCGGCATGCCGACCGTGAACATGTGGTGGCCCCAGACGATGAAGCTCAGGAACGCGATCGACGCGGTCGCGTAGACCATCGACGCATAGCCGAACAGCGGCTTGCGTGCGAAGGTCGGGATGATCTGCGACACGATCCCGAAGGCCGGCAGGATCATGATGTAGACCTCGGGATGCCCGAAGAACCAGAAGATGTGCTGGAACATCACCGGGTCACCGCCGCCGGCGGCGTTGAAGAAGCTGGTGCCGAAGTACTTGTCGGTCAGCAGCATGGTCACGGCCCCGGCCAGCACCGGCATCACCGCGATCAGCAGGTAGGCGGTGATCAGCCAGGTCCA
>NZ_DAOLKE010000042.1:0-17356 GCF_035331805.1 Plasticicumulans sp.
GCCGGGGGCTCAGAAGGCCGCCGGATCGGGCTGGCCGGCGTCGATGCCGAGTTCGTGCCGCGCCGTCGCAAGCCGCGTCGCGTCGAGTCCGCCCCCGGCCGCCAGCGCGTGCAGCGCCGCCCAGGCGATGTGCGCGGGGCTGACGCCGAAGTGCTCGCGCAGCCGCTCGCGCGCCTCCGACAGCCCGTAGCCGTCGGTGCCGAGCACCTCGTAGCGCCCCGGCACCCACGGCGCAATGCCGAGGGCGAGCGACTTCTGATAGTCGCTGACCGCGACGAACACGCCGGGCACGCCGGCGAGCACGCGCTCGATGTGGCTGACGCGCGGGGTTTCGTCCGGATGCAGGCGGTTCCAGCGCGCGCAGGCGAGCGCCTCGCGCTGCAGCTCGACGTAGCTGGTCGCGCTCCAGACCGCGGTCGCAAACCCGCGCGCTTCGAGCAGTTCCGCCGCCGCCAGCGCCTGCGGCAGCAGGCTGCCGCTGCCGAACAGGTTGACGCGCACGGGTCCGGCCCCCGGCAGCGCCGGTTCGCGCAGCCGGTACAGGCCGCGCAGCACGCCTTCACGCGCCGCCGGATCGGCCGGGCGCGCCGGCATCGGGTAGGCCTCGTTGTAGACGGTCAGGTAGTAGAAGACCGCCTCGCCGCGCCCGTACATGCGCTCGATGCCGTCCTCGACGATGGTCGCGAGCTCCCAGCCCCAGGCCGGGTCGTAGACCTTCAGGTTCGGCACGGTCGCGGCGAGCAGCGGCGAGTGGCCGTCCTGGTGCTGCAGGCCCTCGCCGTTGAGCGTCGTGCGCCCGGCCGTGCCGCCGAGCAGGAAGCCGCGCGCCAGCATGTCGCCGCAGGCCCAGACCAGATCGCCGACGCGCTGGCTGCCGAACATCGAATAGAAGAAGTAGAACGGGATGCTCGGCACGCCGTGCTCGGCGTAGGCGGTGCCGGCAGCGAGGAAGGAGGCCATCGCGCCGGCCTCGCAGATGCCTTCCTGCAGGATCTGCCCGTCGCGCGCCTCGCGGTAGGGCAGCAGCGTGTCGCCGTCGACCGGCACGTAGCGCTGGCCCTCGGGCGAGTAGATGCCGGCACTGCGGAACAGCCCTTCCATGCCGAAGGTGCGCGCCTCGTCGGGCACGATCGGCACGATCAGCCGCCCGAGCGCCGGGTCGCGCAGCAGCCGCCCGAGCAGGCGCACGGCGGCCGTCGTCGTCGACAGCGCGCGTTCGCCGCTTCCCTCGAAGCTCTCGGCGAGCGTCACCGCGGCCGGTGCCGGCAGCGGCGGGCAGTCGACGCGCCGCGCCGGCAGGTAACCGCCGAGGCGCTCGCGCCGGGCGTGCAGGTAGCGCAGCTCCGGGCTGTCGGCGGCCGGACGGTAGAAGGCGGCGCGCACGATGTCCTCATCGGCGAGCGGGATGCCCCAGCGCCGCGCGCAGTCGCGCCGCTCGTCGGCCGACAGCTGCTTCTTCTGGTGCGCGGTGTTGCGGCCCTCGCCGCCCGGACCCATGCCGTCGCCCTTGACGGTCTTGGCGAGGATCACGGTCGGGCGGCCGTTCGGCTGCATCGCCTGCGCGTAGGCGGCCCAGATCTTCAGCGGGTCCTGACCGCCGCGCTTGATCGAGCGGATCTCCTCGTCCGACAGCGAGGCCATCAGCTCGGCGAGCGCCGGGTTGTCGAGCACCCAGTGCTCGCGCACCGCCTCGCCGGGCAGCACCGTGTAGCGCTGGTAGTCGCCGTCGACGGCCGACTCCATGCGCCGGATCAGGCTGCCGTCGCGATCGCGCGCGAACAGCGGATCCCAGCCGCTGCCCCAGATCACCTTCAGCACGTTCCAGCCGGCGCCGCGGAAGCTGCGTTCGAGCTCCTGGATGATCTTGCCGTTGCCGCGCACCGGGCCGTCGAGGCGCTGCAGGTTGCAGTTGACGACCAGCACCAGATTGTCGAGCCGCTCGCGCGCGGCGATGCCGATCGTGCCGAGCACCTCGGGCTCGTCGGCCTCGCCGTCGCCGATGAAGCACCAGACCCGGCCGCCGCCGCCGGCCGGAGCCAGGCCGCGGTTTTCCAGATACTTGCGAAAGCGCGCCTGATGGATCGCGGTCGGCGTCGACAGGCCCATCGATGCGCACGGCGCCTGCCAGAAGTCCGGCAGCCGGCGCGGATGCGGATACGAGGGCAGGCCGCCGCCCGCGCCGAGTTCGCGGCGGAAGTTGCCGAGCTGCACGGCGCTCAGCCGGCCTTCGAGGAAGGCGCGCGCGTAGACGCCGGGCGCGGCGTGCGGCTGGCAGATCAGCAGGTCACCGCCGTAGTCGGCGCTGCGCGCGCGGAAAGCGTGGTTGAAGCCGACTTCGAGCAGCGTCGCCGCCGACAGGTAGGTGGCGATGTGGCCGCCGACGCCGCTGCCGCTGTCGGCCGCCTGCAGCACCATCGCCATCGCGTTCCAGCGGTTGATGTTGGCGATGCGCGCTTCGAGCTCGGCATCGCCCGGATACGGCGCCTGCGCGCTCACGGCAATCGTGTTGCGGTACGGCGTGTTCAGCACCGCCTCGACCGGCGCCAGCTCGTGCGCGAGCGCGTACTGCTGCAGGCTCTGCAGGATCTCGCGCACGCCGGCCGGGCCGTGTGCGGCGTGCAGGCCGGCGAGCGAATCGATCCAGTCACGGCGATCGGCTTCGAGGGCGGCGCGATCGGACGCGCTGCCGGGGATTTCTGCTGCAGCCGCGGACGGCTGGGGCTGGGCGGACGCATGCATGGCGGCGGCCTCTCCTGGGCAATGGTGGCGGGATGGCGGCCAGTCTAGGGAGGCGGGCAGGGCGGGCGATTGCGTATGTGGGTGATGTGACCTTGTCCTGCGCAACAAAGATGCTGTTTCGATGGGAAATTGCGGGATTTGTTGTTCTTGCTTCCGGGCGTGTGAAGGAGGCTTGCACAGGATGTATATACTTTGCGTATATCCTTCGAGGGGACCACGATGGCCATCGCACGCATTTTCAAATCCGGCAACAGCCAGGCCTTGCGTCTGCCCAAGGAGTTCAGGTTTGCCGGCGATCGGGTCGAAATCCTTCGCCGGGGTGAAGAAATCGTGCTGCGTGAATTGCCGGTCAGTGCCGCAGCCATTTTTGATGCGCTCGCGGCGCTGCCTGACGATCTGTTTGCAGAAGGTCGCCCGGATGGTCCGGACGATATGCCGCAGGAGCGGGAACCCCTGCTGTGAACGATCTGCGTTATCTGCTCGATACCAACATCTGTATCTACATCAGCAAATGCAGACCTCTGCTTGTTCGGCAGCGATTCGAGAACATCGAATCTGCCGCAGTGGGCATGTCGGTCATCACCTGGGGGGAGCTTTGCTTCGGGGCTCGCAAGAGCCAGTCATCCCAACGTGCCATGGAAGTGCTCGAACAGCTTCAGTCCATGATCCGGGTCGTGCCGATCACGACAGAGGTTGGCGAACACTACGGCGACATCCGCGCCTCGCTGGAGCGTGGGGGCCGACCGATCGGTAACAACGATCTATGGATTGCCGCACATGCGCGGGCACTGGCATGCACGCTCGTTACCAATAATGAGCGCGAGTTCGTGCGTGTTCCTGATCTTTCGGTCGAAAACTGGTTGAACTGACCGGTACGGCTTTTTGCAAGCGGATGCGGATTTTGCTGCGTCGATGCGCAACACTCTGCCGGATAACGATACCGGGGAGACAGAACATGCCGCATGCCGCACTCGATCGCTACGACCTGAAGATCCTCGGCGTGCTGCAGCGCGAAGGCCGCATCCCGAACAACGAGCTGGCCGATCGCGTCGGCCTGACGCCGTCGCCGTGCCTGCGCCGCGTGCGTGCGCTGGAGGAGGCCGGGGTGATCCGCCGCTACGTCGGGCTGGTCGAGCCGGGGGCGGTCGGGCTGCCGATCAGCGTGTTCGTGCACATCTCGCTGACCAGCCAGGAGCGCGCCAGCCTCGAAACCTTCGAGACCGCCGTGCGCGCGTTTCCGGAGGTCATGGAGTGCTATCTGATGACCGGCGTCGCCGATTACCTGGTGCGCGTGGTCGTGCCCGATCTCGATGCCTACGAACGCTTCCTGCTCGACCGGCTGACGCGCGTGCCGGGCGTGACCAACATCCGTTCGAGCTTTGCGCTGAAGCAGGTCATCTACAAGACCGAACTGCCGCTCGGCGACTGAACGCGCAAACGACGGCGCAAACGAAGCCGCGACGGAAAAAAACCCCCGCACCGGCACAGGATTCACGTGGAACACCTGCACCGGCCGCGGGGGGCGGAAACCGGATCGCTCCCCGCCGCGCGGCGGCGGCGGGGGCGGGAAGGTTCAGGCCGGGGCCGAGGTGCGGATCAGGTGGTCGAAGGCCGCGAGCGCGGCGGTCGAACCCTGACCCATGGCGATGACGATCTGCTTGTACGGCACCGTCGTGCAGTCGCCGGCACCGTAGACGCCGGGCACCGAGGTCTGGCCCTTCGCATCGACGATGATCTCGCCGAAGCGCGACAGCTCCACCGTGCCGCGCAGCCAGTCGGTGTTCGGCAGCAGGCCGATCTGCACGAAGATGCCTTCGAGCTCGATGCGCTTCGCCTCGCCGCTGGCGCGGTCGGTGTACCGGAGGCCGTTGACCTTCTGGCCGTCGCCGGTGACCTCGGTGGTCTGCGCCTGCACGATCACCGTGACGTTCGGCAGGCTGTGGAGCTTGCGCTGCAGCACGGCATCGGCCTTCAGCTCCGGCGCGAATTCGAGCAGCGTCACGTGCGCGACGATGCCGGCGAGATCGATCGCCGCCTCGACGCCGGAGTTGCCGCCGCCGATCACCGCCACGCGCTTGCCCTTGAACAGCGGGCCGTCGCAGTGCGGGCAGTAGGTCACGCCCTTCGTGCGGTATTCCTGCTCGCCCGGCACGTTCATGTCGCGCCAGCGCGCGCCGGTGGCGAGGATCACGGTCTTCGCCTTCAGCCGCGCCCCGCTCGCAAGCTCGACCTCGGCCGGGGCGCCATCGGCTCCGGGCACGAGCTTCGTCGCGCGCTGCAGGTTCATGATGTCGACCTCGTAGCTGCGCACGTGCTCCTCGAGCGCGGCGGCGAGCTTCGGGCCTTCGGTTTCCTTGACCGAGATGAAGTTCTCGATGCCGAGCGTGTCGAGCACCTGACCGCCGAAGCGCTCGGCCGCGACCCCGGTGCGGATGCCCTTGCGCGCGGCGTAGATCGCCGCTGCCGCTCCGGCCGGGCCGCCGCCGACGACGAGCACGTCGAAGGGCTCCTTGGCGTTCAGGCGATCGGCCGCACGGGCACCGGCGCCGCTGTCGAGCTTCGCGACGATCTCTTCGAGGCTCATGCGGCCCTGGCCGAAGGTCTCGCCGTTCAGCAGCACGGTCGGCACGGCCATGATCGAGAGGCGTTCGACCTCGTCCTGGAACAGCGCACCGTCGATCATCTCGTGCGTGACGCGCGGGTTCAGCACCGCCATCAGGTTCAGCGCCTGCACGACATCCGGGCAGTTCTGGCAGGACAGCGAGATGTAGGTCTGGAAGCGGTATTCGCCGGGCAGCGCGCGGATCTGCTCGATCAGCTCGGGCGCGACCTTCGGCGGGTGGCCGCCGGTCTGCAGCAGCGCGAGCACCAGCGACGTGAATTCGTGGCCGAGCGGGATGCCGGCGAAACGGATGCCGGCGCTGCCGGCGGCGGCGGTGCGCCCGACCGTGAACGACGGCACGTGCACGCCGGCGGCTGCCGCGCTCGCGGTTTCGAGCGTCACGCGGCCGCCGGACAGCGCGGCGATGTCTTCGAGCAGACCGCGCATCTCGCGGGATTTGTCGCCGTCATCGAGGCTGGCGCTCAGCGTCACCGGCTGCACGATGCGTTCGAGGTAGGCTTTCAACTGCGTCTTGAGGGTGTTGTCGAGCATGGCTGCGGCTTCCGTCGATCGGGCGGGCGGGCGGGCATGGGTGGCATGGGTGGCGGCGTGGTGTGCGTGCCCGCGCAGCCGGACGATCGGTCCGGAAGCTGCGCGGGCCCCGGTCGGGGCGGCCGCCGCCGGGGTGTCCGGCAGCGCGCCGCTGAAGAGGCAGACGAAGGCTTCAGATCTTGCCGACGAGGTCGAGCGACGGCGTCAGCGTCTTCTCGCCTTCCTTCCACTTGGCCGGGCAGACCTCGCCCGGGTGGGTGTGCACGTACTGCGCGGCCTTGATCTTGCGCAGCAGCTCGCCGGCGTCACGGCCGATGCCGTTGTCGTGGATCTCGCAGAGCTTGATCACGCCGTCCGGGTTGATCAGGAAGGTGCCACGCAGCGCCAGCCCGGCGTCCTCGATCATCACGTCGAAGTTGCGGGTGATCGCGCCGGTCGGGTCGCCGATCATCGTGTAGCGGACCTTGCCGATCGCCTCGGAGGTGTCGTGCCAGGCCTTGTGCGCGAAGTGCGTGTCGGTCGAGACGCTGTAGATTTCGACGCCGCGCGACTGGAACTCCTCGTAGTACGCAGCCAGATCTTCCAGCTCGGTCGGGCAGACGAAGGTGAAGTCAGCCGGGTAGAAGCAGACCACCGACCACTTGCCCTTCAGATCGGCCTCGGTGACGGTGACGAACTTGCCGTCCTTGTACGCCTGGGCCTTGAACGGCTTCACTTCGGTATTGATCAGGGACATCGTGCTTGCCTCGCTCAGGGGGATGTTCGGAAGGGACGACCGCAGATTACGGCGCGTATCGACGTAGATGAAATTGATTGTGGTCAATGGGTCGATTGAGTATTGCTATCGACAGGATGACGAAATATCCACCCTGAATTCATGGAAATCACCGCGCCCGCAGGCTACGCCGCAGGGGGCGATCCGCATCGCCGCCCAGGCATCGTTTCCCCACCCCGGCCGCTGCGGCGGCCCGTCCCGAGGAGTACGTGATGAGCCGGAAAGTGCTGATGATCGTCGGCGATTTCGCCGAGGACTACGAAACCATGGTGCCGTTCCAGACGCTGCTGACGCTCGGCTACACGGTGCACGCCGTCTGCCCGGAGCGTGCCGCCGGCGAGCGCATCAGGACCGCGATCCATGATTTCGAGGGCGACCAGACCTACAGCGAAAAGCCCGGTCACGGCTTCACGCTGAACGCGAGCTTTGCCGACGTGAGCGCCGCCGACTACGACGCGCTGCTGATCCCGGGCGGACGCGCGCCCGAGTACCTGCGCATGAACGCGCGCGTGCTGGAGCTGGTGCGCGCCTTCGACGATGCGCAGAAACCGATCGCCGCTGTCTGCCACGGCGCGCAGCTGCTGGCCGCCGCCGGCATCCTGAAGGGCCGGCGGGTGTCGGCGTATCCGGCCTGCGCGGCCGAGGTGAAGCTCGCCGGCGCCGAGTACGCCGACATCGCCATCGACGCCGCCGTCACCGACGGCCATCTGGTCACCGCCCCGGCCTGGCCGGCGCATCCGGCCTGGCTTTCGCAGTTCATCGCGCGGCTCGGCACGACGATCACGCACGGCTGATACCGGTCTTTGCTGAACACGCCGTCTTTTCGGCTTCTCCCCCTCGCGGGGGAGGGGTTGAGGAGAGAGGAATCAACCACGCAGGCACGCGTGACCGGTGCGCCGGCCCCCTTCCAGAAGGAGCACGCGATGGACTGGCAGGAAATCTGCGCCTCACCGCTGTTGCGGGATCTGCCGTTCAAGATCGAGACCGACGCGCTCGGGAGGATCGTCATGAGTCCGGCGAGCAACCGCCACGGGCTGTATCAGTCCCGGATCGCCGTCCTGCTGAGCCGGCTGCTGCCGGGCGGCGAGAGTCAGACCGAATGCAGCGTCGCGACCGCCGATGGCGTCAAGGTGGCCGGCGTGGTCTGGCGCAGCGATGCCTTTGCGGCCCGGCACGGCGATGCCACGCCTTATCCGCTGGCCCCCGAGATCGTCGTCGAGATCGTCTCGCCGTCGAACACGGTCGCCGAACTGCTGCGCAAGAAGGAGCTGTACTTCGCACGCGGCGCGCAGGAGTTCTGGCTGTGCGCCGGGGACGGCGCGCTGCGCTTCTTCAACAATCACAGCGAGCTGGCGGCGAGTGCGCTGGCGCCGGAGTTCCCGGCCACGGTCGCGCGCCGGCCGGACGCGCACTGAAGCACGGGCTTGCCACGTGGCAAGTCCGGCTCGCTTTCAGCCGGCGGCGCGCTGCCCGGGCGGCAGGAAGGCTTCCATGTGCTCGACGAAATGCTCCGGATCGATCGGCTTCGAGAAGAAGCCGGTGAAGCCGGCGGCCAGCACGCGGTCGCGGTCGCCGGTCAGCGTCGAGGCGGTGACGGCGAGCACCGGCAGGGCCTCGAAGCGCGCATCGGCGCGCAGCCGGTGGATGAACACGTAGCCGTCCATGACCGGCATGTGCAGGTCGCAGAGCACGAGGTCGATCGGCTCGCGTTCGAGCGTCGTCATCGCCTCGGTACCGTTGCCGGCGAGGCGCGTGCGATAGCCGCGTGCGCGCAGCAGGAAGTCGAGCAGCTGGCGGCTCGGACCGTGGTCTTCGACGATCAGGATGCTGGCACTCATCGCGCGGACCGGGGTGGAGAACGGGAAGCAGCCTACGTTACCCGATCGGCCCGGTGATCGTGGCATCCGCCGGCCTCAGCCGGCGGCGGGACCGGCCGGCAGTTCCAGCGTGAAGGTGCTGCCGCTGCCGAATTCGCTGCGCAGCGACAGGTTGCCGCCGAGCAGCAGCGTCAGCTTGCGGCTCAGGTGCAGGCCGAGGCCGGTGCCCTCGATGCCGGCGCGCTTGGCGACCAGGCCGCGCGCGAAGGCCTCGAACAGCTGCGCCTGTTCCTCGGGGCGGATGCCGAGGCCGGTGTCCTCGATCGCGATGCGCACGAGCGCCCGGCCGTCGCTGTCGAAGGCGCGTTCGCTGTGCACGTGCACGTGGCCGCGCTCGGTGAACTTGATGGCGTTGCCGATCAGGTTGATCAGGATCTGCGTCAGGGCCCGGCGATCGGCGTGCAGCGCCAGCACCGGCGCCTCGTGCGCGACGTTCAGCGCCAGCCCCTTGTGCACGGCCTGCGGGCGCAGCGAGGCGACGACCTCGTTGGTGATGGCGACGGCATCGAGCGGCTCCGGCGTCAGGTCGATGCGCCCGGCCTCGATGCGCGCCAGGTCGAGCAGGTCACCGATCAGCGCCAGCAGGTGCTTGCCGCTCGACTGCACGAGCTTGAGCTGTTCTTCCTGCACGCTGGTCAGCGGACCGGAGAGCTTCATCAGCAGCGCGCCGGTGAAGCCGATGATGGCGTTCAGCGGCGTGCGCAGCTCGTGGCTCATCGAGGCCAGAAACTGGGTCTTGGCCTGGTTGGCGGCGGCGAGCTCGTGGTTCTTCTCCTGCAGGGCCTTTTCGAAGCGCTTGCGCTCGGTGACGTCGCGGATCGCCGACATCGTCATCGGCCCGACCTCGGTGGCGAGCGGGCTCAGGCTGATCTCGACCGGGAATTCGCTGCCGTCGCGCCGGCGCGCGGCCAGTTCGAGGCCGGCACCCATCGGTCGCGCGTGCGGCTGCGCGCGGTAATGCGCACGGTGCGTGACGTGCATCGAGCGCAGGCGCTCGGGCAGCAGCATCTCGACCGGCTGGCCGTCGAGCTCGCCGGGTGCGTAGCCGAACAGGTGTTCGGCGTGGCTGTTGGCGATGACCACGTGGCCGGTGCGATCGGCGAGCACGATGCCGTCCGGCGTCGATTCGAGCAGGTCGTGGTAGCGGGCGCTGAGCAGGCGGCCGTCGCGGCGCACGCGCAGCGCCGTCACGTCCTTCTCGATCCACAGCAGGCTGATGCCGCGCTCGTCGTTGCCGGTGGCGATGCAGCGGGCCGAGACATCGACGTAGATCAGCGTGCCGTCGCGGCAGCGGCGGATGGTCTCGAAGGTCAGCGTGCCGTGGGCGAGCACCGTTTCGAGGCGCTGCGTCTGCTCGGCCTGATCCTCGGGCACGACGATCAGCTCGTCGATCGTGGCGCCGAGCGCGGCGGCGTGCGTGTAGCCGTAAAGCGTCTCGGCGCCGCCGGCCCACTGCAGGACGGTGCCGTCCTCGGTGCTGAGGATCACGGCATCGGGCGCGAGATCGGCCCAGGAAGGCTGGAAAACGGTGCTCAAGTCGCTGGTCTCCGCAGGCCGGGCGGGTGGATGGCCGCACCATACGCGGGGAAACGCTGAAAACAATACGGCCGGCCCGCGCGGTGCGAGCTTCAGGCGGGTGCGAGCTGCGCGGCGATCAGGGCCCGCGCCGCGCTGCCGGCGCTGCGCACCGGCCCCTTGTCGCCGAAGGCGAGCCGCGACAGATAGCAGCCGTCCATCAGCAGCAGCAGCGCGTCGCCGAGCATCTCGGGCTCGCGCGCACCGAGCTCGTGCGCCCAGAGCTGCAGGCGGCGGCGCACTTCGGCCTTGAAGGCCACGGCCACCTGACGGCCGGGGTGATCCTCCTCGGTGATCTCGACGACGGCGTTGGCGAGCGCGCAGCCGCGCGTGCGGTCCTGATCGGTGCAGACCTTGGTGACGAAGCCATCGAACAGCGCCTCGATCTGGCGGCGCGGGTCGCCGGCGTGCGGCTGCGTCTGCGCGTCCCACCAGGCCCAGAACTCGCTTTCCGAGGCGCTCAGGCACTCGGCGACCAGATCGTCCTTGGATGCGAAGTTCCGGTAGAAGCTCATCTTGTTGGTGCCGGCCTCGCAGGCGATGGCATCGACGCCGACGCCGCGCACGCCGTGGCGCGAGAACAGCTCGCGGGCGGTCGCGAAGATGCGGTCGCGCACGCGCCCGGCCTTTTTCGCCGTGCCGCAGATCAGGCCGCCGCAGGCGGCGCCTTCCCCGTTCACGGACTCCTGCACTCCGGCGGTACTCGTGCCGGGTGCGATGACGGCAGTGCCTGGCTGCTCGTTCATGTTTGCGCTCCTGTTGACATGTGACTGACCGGTAACTAACGTAGCTGCACATGTTACCGGTCGGTAACGGCTTGTACAGCATCGGTCCCGCGCGAGTTCCCGTCAAGGATGGGCCGGATCGCACCGGATGCCCGCCGGATACGCGCTGAACCGCTGCCCGTTCCTGATCTCCGCCCCCGGGAGTCCGCCGCCATGTCCCGCCACACACCGAACGTCAGGCTTGCCCGTCCCCTGATCCTGTCCACCCCGGTCGCCGCGCTGGTGCTGGCGCTCGGCCTGGCGCTGTCCGGTTGCGAGGACAGCGTCGCCGTCACGCCGCCGCCGGCTCCGCAGGCCGCGCCGGTGACGGTCGCCGAGGTGCTGAGCAAGCCGCTGCGCGACTGGCACGAGTTCACCGGCCGGCTCGAAGCCGAGAGCACGGTCGAGCTGCGCCCGCGCGTCAGCGGCTACGTCGATCGCGTCGCCTTCACCGAGGGCGCGCGCGTCAAGGCCGGCGAGCTGCTGTTCGCGATCGACGCGCGGCCGTTCCGGGCCGAGGTCGCGCGGCTTGCGGCCGAACGCGATCGCGCCGCGGCGGAGCTGAAGCTCGCGCAGGGCAACGCCGCGCGCGGCCAGCGCCTGCTGCCGCAGCGCGCGATCGCGCAGGAAGAAGCCGACCGCCTGACGACGCTCGCCGTCACCGCGCAGAGCGCGCTCGCCGCCAGCGAGGCGGCGCTGACGCGCGCCAGGCTTGATCTCGAATTCACCGAGGTGCGCGCGCCGGTTTCCGGCCACGTGTCGCGGGCGCTGATCACCGCCGGCAACCTGGTCACGCCCGGGAGCGTGCTGACCACCGTCGTCGCCGATGAGCGCATCCACGCCTACTTCGATGTCGACGAGCAGACCTTCCTGCGCGTCGGCAACGACACCGGCAACGCCCGCGTGCAGATGGGGCTTGCCAGCGACAGCGGCTATCCGCACGCCGGACGCATCGACTTCGTCGACAACCGCGTCGATGCCCGCACCGGCACGATCCGCGTGCGCGCGCTGTTCGACAACGCCGACGGCCGCTACACGCCGGGCCTGTATGCGCGCGTGCGCCTGCTCGGACCCGAGCTGCGCGACACCGTGCTGATCGAGGATCGCGCCATCGGCACCGACCTCGACCGCCGCTTCGTGCTGGTGCTCGGCGCCGACGGCACGGTCGCCTACCGCGCCGTGCGCCTCGGCCCGCAGATCGACGGCCTGCGCGTGGTCACCGACGGCCTCGCGGCCGGCGACACCATCGTCGTCAACGGCCTGCAGCGCGTGCGTCCGGGCGCGAAGGTCGCGGCGACGCACGTGTCGATGCAGCTCGATGACGGCGGCGCGACGCTGAAGCAGATCGCCGGCGATGACGGCGCGCCGGACGACAGGCCGGCCGCACATCCGGCCGCCAGCCGCGGACCGACGCGCATCGCGGTGCGCTGAAGCCGCAACGGCCGCCGGCGCGGCGGCCGTGACTCCCCTGCGGTTCCCCGGATCCCCGAACGCCCCAGCCCGGCGCTGCGCCCGCGCGCCGCCGGATCTCCCCGCCTGTGCCCGCACGCAGGTGCAACCGAAGCCGGAGCCCTCATGAACCTGTCCGGATTCTTCATCTCCCGCCCGATCTTCGCCGGCGTGCTGTCGGCGCTGATCCTGATCGCCGGCCTGATCTCGCTGCCGGTGCTGCCGATTTCGGAATATCCGGACGTGGTGCCGCCGACCGTGGTCGTGCGCGCGCAATACCCCGGCGCCAACCCGGTCACGATCGGCGAGACGGTCGCAAGCCCGCTGGAGCAGCAGATCAACGGCGTCGAGGGCATGCTGTACCAGTCCTCGCAGGCGACCGGTGACGGCACGCTGACGCTGACCATCACGTTTGCGCTCGGCACCGATGTCGACAAGGCGCAGGTGCTGGTGCAGAACCGCGTCGCGCAGGCGCTGCCGAAGCTGCCGGCCGAGGTGCAGCGCCTCGGCGTGACCACCAACAAGGCCTCGCCCGACCTGACCATGGTCGTGCACCTGCTCTCGCCCGATCAGCGTTACGACATGCTGTACCTGTCGAACTACGCGGCGCTGCGCGTCAAGGACGAGCTCGCCCGCCTCGATGGCGTCGGTGACGTGCAGCTCTTCGGCGCCGGCCAGTTCGCGATGCGCGTCTGGCTCGATCCGGAGCGGCTCGCGAGCCGGGGCCTCGGCGCCGGCGACGTGCTGCGCGCGATCCGCGAGCAGAACGTGCAGGTGGTCGCCGGCAGCCTCGGCGCGCCGCCGGCGCCGAACGCCGCCGACTTCCAGATCGCCGTCGATGCCGGCGGGCGCCTCGCGAGCGAGGAGCAGTTCGGCAACATCGTCGTCAAGACCGGCGCCGACGGCCAGCTCGTGCGCCTGCGCGAGCTGGGGCGCGTCGAGCTCGGCGCCGATTCCTACGCGCTGCGCTCGCTGCTCGACAACCAGCCGGCGGTGGCGATGCCGATCTTCCAGCGCCCCGGCAGCAACGCCATCGCCATCTCCGACGCCGTGCGCGCGAAGATGGCCGAACTCGCGAAAGCCTTCCCGCAGGGCGTCGAGTACCGCATCGTCTACGACCCGACCGTGTTCGTGCGCGGCTCGATCGAGGCCGTCGTGCACACGCTGCTCGAAGCCGTGGCGCTCGTCGTCATCGTCGTGATCGTGTTCCTGCAGACCTGGCGCGCGTCGATCATCCCGCTGCTGGCGGTGCCGGTGTCGCTGGTCGGCACCTTCGCGGTCATGCACCTGTTCGGCTTCTCGCTGAACGCGCTGAGCCTGTTCGGACTGGTGCTGGCGATCGGCATCGTCGTCGATGACGCGATCGTCGTGGTCGAGAACGTCGAGCGCAACATCGAGAACGGCCTCAAGCCCATCGACGCCACGCGCCAGGCGATGCGCGAGGTCACCGGCCCGATCGTCGCGACCGCGCTGGTGCTCTGCGCGGTGTTCGTGCCGACGGCCTTCATCAGCGGCCTGACCGGGCAGTTCTACCGGCAGTTCGCGCTGACCATCGCCATCAGCACCGTGATCTCGGCCTTCAACTCGCTGACGCTGTCGCCGGCGCTCGCCGCACGCCTGCTGCCCGAGCACGGCGCGGCGCCCGACCGGCTCACCAGGCTGCTCAACGCCGCGCTCGGCTGGTTCTTCCGGCCGTTCAACCGCGGCTTCGCGCGCGCCGCGCACGGCTACACCGGCCTCGTGCGCCGCACGCTGCGGCTGTCGGGCATCGTGCTGGTGCTGTACGCCGGGCTGGTCGCGCTGACGTATGCCGGCTTCACGCGCACGCCGACCGGTTTCGTGCCGGGCCAGGACAAGCAGTATCTGGTCGCCTTCGCGCAGCTGCCGGACGCCGCCACCCTCGATCGCACCGAAGACGTGATCCGGCGCATGAGCGAGATCGCGCTTGCCGAGCCGGGCGCGCTGAACGCCGTGGCTTTCCCGGGCCTGTCGATCAACGGCTTCACCAACAGCCCGAACAGCGGCATCGTGTTCGTGACGCTGAAACCCTTCGAGGAACGCCGCTCGGCGGAGCTGTCGGCCGGGGCGATCGCCGCCAAGCTCAACGGCAAGTTCGCCGCCATCCAGGACGCCTTCATCGCCATCTTCCCGCCGCCGCCGGTCATGGGCCTCGGCACGATCGGCGGCTTCCGTCTGCAGATCGAGGATCGCGCCGGCCTCGGCTATGCCGAGCTGTTCCGCCAGACGCAGAACCTCATTGCAAAGAGCCACGAACGCCCGGAACTCGCCGGCCTGCTGTCGAGCTTCCAGATCAACGTGCCGCAGTTGAAGACCGACATCGACCGCGACAAGGCGCTGGCCGCCGGGGTCGCGCCGGCGGACGTGTTCGAGACGCTGCAGGTGTATCTCGGCTCGGTCTACGCCAACGACTTCAACCGCTTCGGGCGCACCTACCCGGTCTACGTGCAGGCCGGCGCCGAACGCCGGCTGGAGCCCGCCGACGTGCTGCGCCTGCAGACGCGCAACCGCGACGGCGACATGATCCCGCTCGGTGCCTTCGTCAGCGTCACGCCCGGCTCGGGGCCGGATCGCGTCAGCCACTACAACGGCTACCCGACCGCCGAGATCAACGGCGCCGCGGCACCGGGCTTCAGCAGCGGCCAGGCGCAGGCGGCGATGGAGGCGATCGCGCGTGCCGAGCTGCCGGACGGCATGAGCTACGAATGGACCGAGCTGACCTATCAGCAGCTGCTCGCCGGCGACACGACGCTGTACGTGTATCCGCTGGTCGTACTGCTGGTGTTCCTGGTGCTCGCCGCGCAGTACGAGAGCCTGCGCCTGCCGCTGGCGGTGATCCTGATCGTGCCGATGTGCCTGCTGTCGGCGCTCGCCGGCGTCAATCTCGCCGGCAGCGACAACAACGTGTTCACGCAGATCGGCCTGATCGTGCTGGTCGGCCTCGCCTGCAAGAACGCGATCCTGATCGTCGAGTTCGCGCGCGAACGCGAGCACGAGGGCGAGGACGTGGTCCAGGCCGTGCTCGACGCCTGCCGCCTGCGCCTGCGCCCGATCCTGATGACCTCGATCGCGTTCATCATGGGCGTGGTGCCGCTGGTGCTCTCGAGCGGCGCCGGGGCCGAGATGCGTCACGCGATGGGCGTGGCGGTGTTCGCCGGCATGCTCGGCGTGACCTTCTTCGGGCTGCTGCTGACGCCGGTGTTCTACGCGGTGCTGCGCCGCGGGCCGGCGCGGCGGGAGCAGGCGGCGAAGGCGCTGCCGGTGCCGGCGGCGGGGCACTGAGCCGGAGCCTTCCGGCGGGCGACGGGCCGTTCCGGTCAGCGCCCGCCGGAATTATCCAGCAGCAGTGGCAGTAAACGCAGTCGTGCCCGTTTCAGATCGATGGTCAGCAAGGCACCGGCAACCAGTTCGGACTGCAGTTGTTCCAGTGCCTGAACGAGCAGGCTGCCGATGGTTTCCGGAATCGGCATCTCGCCTCTGAGCTGGATGACGCTTGGCTTTTGGCCGTGCGTTGCGGCGAGGATGGCGCCGAAGTCGAGATCGTGTGTCAGCACGACGTAATCACCCGTCTGTGCAAAAGCCATGATGCTTGCATCGGACGCATCGACCGGACCACACATTGACCAGTGCTCGGCTGCAAACCCTGCGTCGTGCAGGTAAGCCACCCAGCGCGGCGTCAGGTTCATGTCGATCAGCAGTTTCATGCCTGGTCGTCACGCTAGGCGCCGAGAATGATTTCGCGTTCCTGCAGACGCCAGGCGGCATAGCGCAGCGCCTGCAGGACATCCTCGCGTTCCAGATAGGGATAGTCGGCCAGCACCTCCTCGATGCACCGGCCCGCACCGATCTGGCTGACGATTGCACCCACGGTCACGCGCATGCCACGAATGCACGGTTTGCCGCCCATGACCGCCGGGTTCTGGGTGATGCGTTCGAACTCGTTCATGGCGTCGATCCTCCGGGTCTCTGCGGCGTTGCGCACGATGGAAGTATCGCAGGCCGGTCAGGATCAGCGCATGCAGTATCCGGTCAGCTTGCCAGCGCCGGCCGCCACCACCGCAGCCGTCCGCCGAAGGTGTTCAGCGTCAGCCCCGCCAGCACCAGCGCGCAGGCGACGAGGCGCAGCGGCCCGTAGTGCTCGCCGTAGACCAGCATCGCCGCCAGCATGCCGTTCAGCGGCACCAGCAGCGAGAACGGCGCGACCAGCGTCACCGCGTGGCGCTGCATCAGCCAGCCCCAGACGCCGTAACCGATCCAGGTCGAGGCGACGACGATGTAGCCGAGCGCGGCGGCCCCGATCGGGTCGATCGCCGTCCACGCCCGCGACAGCGCCCCGGGGCCTTCGAAGTACAGCGAGGCCAGCGCCAGCGGCAGCGGCGGCACCAGGCTCATCCAGACCACGAAGTGCAGCATGTTGACCGCCCCGGCCCGGCGCAGCGCCAGATTGCCGCTCGCCCAGCCGAGCGCGGCAACCAGGATCAGCATGAGGCCGCCGGCGCTGACGCTGGCATCGAGGTCGGTGCCGATCAGCGCGATGCCGGCGAACGCCAGTGCCAGCCCCCACCACTGCCACGGCCGCGGCTTCGTGCCATCGATGACGCGCGCCAGCAGCACCGTGAAGAAGGCCTGCATCTGCAGCACCAGCGACGCCAGCCCCGGCGAGATGTGTCCGTCCATCGCCGTGAACAGGCAGCCGAACTGCACGACGCCGATGCCGCCGCCGGCGAGCAGCAGCCACTTCCACGAACCGGCCGGGCGCGGCAGCCACAGCGCCGGCAGCGCCGCGATCACGAAGCGCAGCGCCGTGAACAGCAGCGGCGGCAGGCTGTCGAGCCCGGCCTTGATCGCGACGAAGTTCCAGCCCCAGAGCACCGTGACCAGCACGGCGAGCAGCAGGTGGGAGACGGGCATGGCGGGGGCGTCCGGCGGCAGGGGGCGCGCAGGATTTCATGACATCGAGGGCGGTGGCAGCCCTGCCGGTGCAGGGCAGTCATTCAGTCCTGCC